>NZ_NEVB01000190.1:0-32939 GCF_002259925.1 Aeromonas sp. A35_P
GTGCTCGCCACCCCAGTAGACATCATCGAGCTGAATGATGCCGCTGATGGGCTGCTTGTCATCGGACTCTTTCATGGCTTGCAGCAGCTTGTGCTTGAGCATCCAGGCGGTGTCATATTTGACGCCCAACTGGCGCTTTAGCTCCATCGCTGACAAACCTGTTTTGGTTTGTGACAACAGGTGCATCGCCAGAAACCACTTGGTCAGCGGGAGCTTGGTGTTTGCGAAAATAGTGTTCCCAGTCAATGACATCTGGTGATGGCAGTGATTGCATTGCAGCACGCGTGGCCGACTTTTCAGGTGACAACAGGTCTTGTTGGCACATTCAGGGCAGACAAAGCCGTGAGGAAAACGCCAAGTGAACAACGCGTTTTCGCACTGAGCTTCAGTGCCATAGTCCTTGAGAAGCTCAAACAGGCTGTAGCCTTTCTGGAATTGGACTTTGCTTTTGGCCATGATCTCGCTCCTCGATAACTGTGCATAAGATCAGTATAGTTCGGGGTGACTGCTAATCATGGGTAATCAGGTCAGACGGAGCTGAATTGATTATCTTGAGGCCAAAATGACACATCTTATTTCCTTTTGAAACAAGCTGATTCAAACAGTCATGAATTATTAACCTTGACCTTTATGGCGATTTCAACGATGGTAGCGTGGCATTCCCGTTTCCTCTTGGTGATCATGTTGATCGCAGGCGGGCTTGTTTTTTCTACGATCCGGTCGATATGCCGCGGCATGTCGCCACGCCTAATTACACGGGCCAATAAAATATAAGATGACAGATTAATAAGGTGTATATCGCAATGAGTGTTGCTATTGCTGAGAAGAGTAATTCCGCATCAAAGTTGAAATGGGAGAAAAGTGATTCGGTATGGACCATGGGCTTATATGCCACTGCGGTCGGTGCCGGTACACTGTTTCTCCCAATTACCGTTGGCAGTAATTCGCCGGTTATTTTGCTGTTTATATTATTGATGGCATTTCCGCTTTCTTATTATTCCCATCGGGCATTGAGTCGTTTCGTATTATCCAGCTCCCACCGGGAAGGGGATATTACCCACGTGGTGGAGGAGCACTTCGGTGCGCGGGCGGGCAAGCTGCTGATGCTGGTCTATCTGATGGCCTTCTACCCCATCATTCTGGTCTACAGCATCTCCATCACCAACGCGATCCAGAGTTTTGTGGTGCACCAGCTGGGCAATGCCGAGATCCCGCGCGGCCTGCTGGTGCTGGGGGTGATGCTGGGGCTGCACCTGGTGCTGCTGGCAGGCAAGCAGATCGTGGTGTCGGCCATCAGCGTGCTGGCCCTGCCGATGGTCGCCTTCCTCATCGGCCTCTCAATCTATCTGCTGCCCCAGTGGAGCCTCTCCTACTTCAGCGAGAGTCAGGGAGTGGACTGGCGTGACCCGGCGTTCTGGAAATCCCTCTGGCTGATCGTGCCGGTGATGGTGTTCTCGTTCAGCCATGCGCCCATCATCTCCTCCTTCAGTGCGGCGCAGAAGAAGCGCTGTCAGGCGAGCGCCGACCAGCGCGCCAAGCGGATCATCAAGTGCAGCAGCCTGCTGATTTGCGGCAGCGTGCTGTTCTTCGTGGTGAGCTGCGTGATGAGCCTGAGTCAGGCCGAGATGGCGCAGGCCCGCATCGACAATATTTCGGTGCTGTCGGCGCTGGCGAACAAGTTCTCCAATCCGCTGATCGCCTACGTGGGGCCGCTCATCGCCATTCTGGCCATGTCCAAATCCTTCCTCGGCACCTCCATGGGGGTGAGCGAGGGGACGGTGAGCATGGTGAACGGTGCCTGTCAGGGGCTGGGGCTGTCACTGCGTGAAGCGACCATAGCGCGGGTCTCGTCGGTCATTCTGTTCGTGGTGACCGGGGTGATTACCTACCTCAACCCGAACGTGCTGGAGATCATCGAGAAGGTGAGCGGGCCGCTCATCGCGGTGATCCTCTTCCTGCTGCCGGCCTGTTCCATCTATCGTCTGCCCGCCCTCAAGCGTTATCGCGGGGCGAGTACCCTCTTCGTGCTGGTGATCGGGCTGCTGGCCATCTCGGCCCTTATCTACGATCTGCTGTGACGGCGGATCCCGCACAAGTCAAAAAGGGCGACCCATGGGTCGCCCTTTTTCTTTGGGTAGCCGTTAGCCGAGCAGGGTGGAGACGCTCTGGCCAGCCATCAGCAGGCCGATGGCCAGGGCGCTGAACCAGACCAGGGTGGCGCTCACCAGCAGGTAGCCGCTGGCGACGAACAGGCCGTCGCGCTGCAGCATGCCGATGGCTAGCAGCAGGATGGCCCAGGCCGGCATGGCGTTGGTGAAGGGGATGGCCCCGAGCGGCAGCATCAGCAGCAGGGCCGCCAGCATGATCAGCAGGCCGTTGCAGCGGTTGATGGTGCTGCTGCCGGTCAGCAACAGCAGACGCGGGCGGATGAAGCGATCGATACGGGCCAGCAGATCCGCTCCCTTGTGCAGGGTCGGCTTGAGCTGATCGGCGGCGAAGCGGCGCTCCATCAGGATGGCGGGCAACCAGGGCACCCGGTTGAGGGTGATGCCGATGCCGATGAACAGGATCAACAGGCCAAACGGGGTGCTGACGCCGGGGATGGAGACCGGCAGCAGGAAGGGGACGGTGAGCAGCACGCAAAACAGCAGCATGCCCTGCTCGCCGACCAGGGCCAGCATCTGGCGCAGGCTGATATGGCTATCCTCGATGGCGTGGGCGGTGGCCCGCAGGGTGTCGGAGAGCTTGTTCTGGGGGTCGTTGAGTTGCGCGGCAACCATTCCCTGTGTCCTTCTGGTGAGTGGCACCGGCCCACCATGAGCCGGTTGCCGGCCAGCATACGGGGCAGAGGTTAATCGGGGATGAATAACGGGCGGGGCGGCCGAGTGTGATCCTTGCGGCGAAAACGGCGCGATACAGGCTGGGTTTAGGATAGGGGCCAGGGGGCTCTGATATGCTTGACGGGCACTGGTGCAACGCACGGAGGAGCCGTGATGAAACGAGCAGGGATCATGATGATGGGGCTGTTGTTGCCGCTGGGGCAGGCCTGGAGCGTAGAGGGGGAGGCCGCCCTCGGCTGGCAGGTGACGCCGTTCTTCGGTTACAGCTCGGCCATCGACTTCGAGGCCAACGACGACCCCCAACCGACGCCCGTCGCCACCCGGCTGGCGTCCTTGCAGGGGGAGCGTTCCGGCAGCTGGGGCCTGTTCATCAGCAGGGAGGTGGATGACCCCGGCATGATAGAGCTGCTCTACAGCCACCAGTCCACCCACCTCTCCCCCGATCAGCCGGAGCGGTTGACGGTGGATACTCTCCACTTCGCCGGGGCGCTCACCCTGTCGGACAACCTGATGGCCCCCTATATCGGCGCCGGGATCGGGGCGACCCGCTTCGCCGCCTATGACAGCGACGTCGCCCCCTCCATGTCGCTGGCGCTCGGGGTGCAGCCGCGCCTGACCGAGCATCTGGCGCTGCGGGCCGAGGTGCGCGGTTATGGCGCCCTGGTCAACGACAACAGCCAGTTTCTCTGCAACCCGGATCAGTGCGTGTTCAAGGTGCGCGGCGAGCTGGTGACCCAGTGGCAGGCCAATATCGGCCTGACCCTGCGCTTTTGAGCACCATGCACCGCGGCGCCGTGCCGCCCCGGGTGGAGTACAGCCTGAGCCCGCTCGGCATCGCCCTGACCCCCCTGCTCCAGCAGATGCACGACTTCGCGCTGAGCCACGGCGATCTGCTGGCGCTGAGTGAAGCGGAGGCGGCCCGCACCGAACCCCATCTCGGCGAGCCCAGTTAAACTCGCGCCGGCCAGACCATCACCCACTCGGCGCAGCCGGTGTGGGGATCCACGGCGTCGGCCGCCACCTGAAATCCTTGCGCGCGATAGAAGCCGCACGCGGTCCGGTTCTGCTGATAGACCTGCAGCCGCAGGGTCGGCAACTGCCCCTTGGCGTGCTCGAGCAGGGCCTTGCCCAGCCCTTTCCCCTGCTGCGCGGGGGCCACGAAGAGGGCGGCCAGGGAGCCCTCGTGCAGGGAGTAGAAGCCCAGCAACTGGTCACCCAGGCAGAGTACCTGGCTGTCGGCGGCGGGCAGATAGATCTCCCGCATCGGCGCCAGGTTGGCGTGCCAGTAGGCAGGCTCGATGAAGTGGTGGGCCTGCTGGGAGGCCTCCAGCCAGATGGCGAGGACGGCCTCGGTATCGGCCGGGGTGAAGGGACGGATCTGCATGGGTGTCTCATCTGGATTCGTCAAAAGAGGGGCATGGTAGCAGCACAGGCCCTGCCGTCACCCGCCAGCGGGCAAAAGTGGAACCCTCGTAACAAAAAAGGCGACCCGCAGGTCGCCTGTTGCCGTCAGCCGGCGTAGGGGAGGGAGGAGTGGTGCAGCACGATGCGCACCTTGCCGTCGTCCCCCTTCTTGAAGCCCCAGGTCTTGTCGACCGTGGTCTGCTTGTTGTCTCGGTCGGTCAGGTGTACCTTGCCCATGGTGAGGGCCATGTCGCCGTTGATGTAGACGGCGGCATTGCTGTAGTCGTAGCTCTGCCAGTTCTTGAGGGCGAAGCCGCTGTCGGCGGGATAGGCCTTGTTGTTGCCGATGAAGTAGGCCAGCGCCCCCTCCCGGTTGATGCGAAAGGTCTGCTCGCCGCCGGCCAGGGTCGGCTTGAACAGCACCGGCCCCTGAGCGTAGCCGTAGGCGCTGTCGAGCACGGCGCCGGCGGTGGCCCTAGCCTTGTCGATGCCGCCGCTGCGGTAGTCGTCGCTGATCTGGATCAGGGCCTTGCCCCAGGCATCCTGGGCGGCCTTGATCTCGGCTTCGGTGATGTTGTTGTTGGCGATCTCGGCGGCGCTGAGGGTGCCGCTGGCGGCGAGCAGAACGAGGACAAGGCCGGCTTGCTTGGTGTACAGGGACTTGGTGAACAACGTCATACGGTCATGACTCCTGGGTTCGCGTTTAAGGAGTCCCGGAGTTTATCTATCCGTGATGAATAAAAATTGAACCCATCATTCAGCCTCGAGTGGGGAGGGATCTGCCTCCCTCCCATCCTCATTCCCCTCAGCGGGCCCGCAGCAGCCAGCGACTGACCGGGAGCGCCGCCAACAGCCGATAGCCGAGCAGGGAGAGCGCCAGCAGCGCCGGCACTTTCAGCAGCTCCCACCACAGCAGCTTGCCCTGGGGGCCGAAGATCATCAGCCACACCACCAGCATCATGTGCAGGCAGTAGAGACCCAGCACCTTGGGGGCCTGGCGCTCGAGCCAGCTGCCCTTGCCCCAGCCGGGGTTGGCCAGCAGCAGGCCGAACAGCCCCAGCGCCCAGGGGAGCGAACCCAGCAGGAAGTCGTGGCGGTTGAGGGGGACGGTGGCAAAGTGCAGCAGCCCTGCGGCCTCCAGGGCGTAGAGCCCCATCCCCGCCATCATCAGCAGGGCGCTCTGCCTGGCATCCGGCTGCCAGGCGCGCAGGCGCAGCTCGGCGCCAAGGGCCACGAACAGCAGCGAGAAGAAGGGGCCGTTGCGGGTCAGCAGGGCCCACTCGCCCCCCAGCAGCGGCGGGCCATAGGAGCCGCCGAGCAGGGCCAGCCCGTAGAGCAGGACGCCCAGCAGCAGGGCCAGCCGGGGCAGGTGGGCCTGCTGGCAGAGCGCCAGGATCAGCACAGCCAGCATCAGGGCGGGCAGGAACCAGAGGTGGATCATGCCGCCCACCCACCAGGCGTTGAGCGGGTCCCCCAGCTGCATCTGCCACTGACTCGCCATGGCCGGCAGGTAGCCCTCGCTCACCGCCGCGAGCGGGTTGAAGGGGATCAGCAGGTAGAGCAGGCTCCACGCCAGCCAGAGCCCCAGCAGGGGGCGGCAGTAGCGCAGCGCCACCGTCAGGGGGTGGCCTGCAGCGAGGGCGGGTTGCAGAAAGTAGCCGGCACAGAGGAAGAACAGCGGCACCGCGAAGCGGCAGAGCTGGTTGATGATGGCCCCGAGCAGGGGGTAGGGCGTGCCGTCCCACAGGGTGGGGTCGAAGGGGTTGCTGAAGGGGGATAGGTGAATGGTCATCACCGCCAGGATGGCCACCACCCGTCCGCATTCGATGCTGGAGATGCGCATGCTGCCTCTTGCCGCTGGGATTGAGGGCGCACCCTAGCAGCTGCGGGCGGCCCCCATCCAGCCGCCAGGCCGGCAACTGTGAGCCCCATCGGTGGCCGGTTACCCTTTGTTACTCTAGGTGCAGGCAAGGTTACCGCCGCCGAGAGACAGATCCCGTTTTGCCGTCGGTAAACGCCCTAGAGCAGGGCCACCAGCACGGTGACCAGGGCACCCAGCAGCAGCAGGGCGATGCCGCGCGCGGCCGGGCCGTGCAGCTTGTTCCACATCAGCAGGCTGGTGAGGGCCAGCAGCAGCATGGCCAGCGCCGCCAGATCCCCCACCAGCTGCCACGGCAGGCCGGTGCCCATGCCGCGGTGCAGCCGGTTGAGGCTGGCGGCGAAGTTGGCCTGCTGCAGTTCGGTGCGCACCAGCAGGGTGCCTTCCACATAGCTGGCGGCCACGCTTTCGCTCAGGGTGACGCCGCGCATCTCCCAGCGGGCCGGCAGGGTGAGCGGGCCGTCGGGGGTGGGCAGGGTCTGGGGCGGGGTGAGCTGGACGCGCCCCTCCTCGAACCCTGCTGCATAGCGTTGTTGCAGCAGGCTTTTCAGCTCATCCGGGCTGGTCAGCGGCGCGCTCAGCACTATCTCTTCGCTGGTTTTCTCGGTGTGGGGGCCGGGCAGCGGCAGCACGGCCCTGTGCTGCAGCCAGAGGCCGGTGAGGCCGTAGAGCAGCATCAGGGTGAGGGTGGCAAAGCCGGCCCAGGCGTGGATGCGGCGCACCCACTTGTTGTTGTGCAGGGGGAGTTTTCTGCGTCTCATTGCTCGGTGCTTCATAAAAATCTGGCCAGCGAACGCTGGCCAGAGGGATCGGGAAAAGGGAGGGATCAGAAGCGGTAGGCGGCGCTCAGATGCAGCTGACGGGGTGTGCCCGGCATGATCTGGGAGGCGCTGGTGGCGCTGACGAAGTAGTCGTGATCGGTCAGGTTCTCCACGCTCAGCTGGGTTTCCCACTGCTGCCAGCGGTAGCCGGCACGGGCATCGAAGCGGGCGTAGCCGGGCAGGGTGGTGGTGTTGGCGTTGTCGGCGAAGCGATCGCCCACCGCGGTCACCCCGGTCTCGCCGAACCAGCCCTGCTTGCCGCTCTGATAGCCGGCGAACAGCTCGCCGTTCTGGCGGGAGACGTTCATCGGCCGCTTGCCTTGCAGGTCGGCGTCCGCCTTGACCTGTTCGGCATCCTGGATGGCGATGCCGCCGCGCAGGTAGAGCTCGTCGGTCAGCTGGGCGCGGGCGCTCAGCTCGATCCCCTCGGTGCGCTGCAGGCCGGTGAGGATCACCTTGGTGGGATCCAGCGGATCCTTGCTGCGCTTGTTGTACATCTCCAGCCGGTAGAGGGAGAGGGTGGTCGCCAGGCGGCCATCCAGCCAGTCGCTCTTCACGCCGCCCTCGTACAGCCGGGTGTGCTGGGGATCCAGGTTGTTGTTCTTGTCGCCCGGGGTGATGCCGATAAGCTCGCCGCCCACCGGGGTGAAGGTCTTGCTGTAGGAGACGTAGAAGGCGTGCTCCTCGATCGGATTCCACACCAGACCCAGGCGCGGGCTCAGGCTGGTGACCGAGACGGTCTCCTCCTTGTTGAGGTCGTTGCGGCGGCTGGTGACGCTGAAGTCATCGCGGCGCAGACCCGCCAGCAGGTGCCAGTCGCCCAGACTGAGCTGATCCTGCACATAGAGGCCGTAGCCGCGCACCTTGTGATTGGCGTCGCTGGAGAGCTTCATGGCGCCGTCGTAGGTGGGCAGGGAGCCCGGATCATAGAGGTTGCCGGCCGGGATCGCGGTGGCGTTCTGGTAGAGCTTGGGGGTGCGCTCCTGCCAGTTCTGCTCGAAGCCCACCAGCAGGCGGTGCTCGACGGGGCCGGTCTGCAGCTGGCCTTCGACCTCGGTGTTGCTGATCAGACTGTTTGCCTTGAGATCCTGCTGCCAGCGGGCGCGGGTCACCTTGTCACCCTTGACGCTGGTGACATAGGTGTTGTCGAACTGGCTGTCGAGGCTGGTGTAGCCCAGCTGCTGGCGCAGTTGCCACTGATCGTTGATGTCCCAGCTGAGGCGCGAACGGGTGGACTGGGCCACATCGTCGATGAAGTCGCGGCGGGTATCGCTGTAGACATACTCCTTGGGCACGTCGGCCGGGCGGCCATTGACGCCGGGGATGCCGCGATCCGGGGTGCGGTCGTGCTCGTTGCGCTCGTACTGCAGCAGCCAGTTCAGCTTGTCGTTGATCTCCCAGTTGATGGAGGGGGCCAGCAGAGTGCGCTTGCTGGTCACGCCGTTGCGAAAGCTGTCCTTGTCTTCCTGAGCCAGGTTGAGGCGCACCTGCACTTGCTCACCCGCTTCACCGTTGAGATCGGCGGCCAGTCGGCGGCTGTCGAAGCTGCCGACCTGGGCGCTGACGCTGGACTCCAGCCCCTTCTGCGGCTTCTTGCTGACTCGGTTGACGATACCGCCTGTGCTGCCACGGCCGTAGAGCACCGCCGCCGGCCCCTTGAGCACTTCGACCCGCTCGGTGTTGCCAAGGTCGCGGGTGTACTGCATGTCGTCGCGAAAACCGTCCAGATAGAAGTCGTTGCTGGCGCTGAAGCCGCGGATGTTGACCCCGTCGAAGCGGGTATCACCGCTGGCGTTGACGCCGGGGATGCCGGTCAGCGCCTCGCTCAGGGTGGGCTGGCCGAAGGCGGTCAGCTCGCTCGCCTTGACGCTGTCGATGGCCTGCGGCACCAGCTTGGCCGGGGTGTTGGTACGGGTCGCGGTGGCGACCTCTTCATGTTGGCTGCGTTTGCCGACCACTGTCATGGTCTCGTCTTCGGCGTGCGCGCCGGCGCTCAGGGCCAGCAGGGCGACACTCAGCAGAGTGCGCGGGTGGTGAGGTGTGTGCATGTTGCGTGTTGACTCTTGAAGAAGCGACCTGATGGTCTGAACTTATTGATTTATTTGTAATTATTTTGTTTTCTCCCATTCGGGAGGATGCTAATGATATTGATTTTCATTAGCTGTGCAATAGAAACATGTTTTGGCGATGGGACTGGGTATCGGATGGCTCACCACTGCCGATAGGGCGCCCTGTCGGCAGGGTGACGGGAGGAGGGAAGAAGGGGGATGAGGGGCTCAGTGGTCGGCGGCAGAGGGCGTGATCTCGGCCAACTGCTTGCCCAGTACCAGCCGCGGCGCCGGGTCGGTCTGCAGCGGGATATCCTGCAGCGGGGTGCCCTGCAGGTTGCGGTGGATGATGTTGGCCGCCATCCGGCCTAGGGCCTGATAGCTGCTGATGGTGCCGATGGTGCAGCCGTGCTCCACATAGAGCTCGGCGCTGCAGATGGTGGGGATGCCCGCCTCGTTGAGGGCGGCCAGCAGCTCGGGGGCGATGGAGAGCAGGTAGCTGTCGGCGGCGAGAAACACGATGCTCTCTTTGGCGTCGCGCTGCAGCCGCTTGAGCTCGTTGGCCAGTCGCCGCTTGTCCGGCGCGATACGCCAGGTGGTGAGTTCCCACTGGTAACGACGGGCTTCGCGCAGCAGCATCTCGCCGGTCAGCAGGGTGTTCTGCTCGCGGGGGTTGAACGGCAGCAGCAGCCCCTTGCTGGCGGGCAGGTAGCGGTGGGCGTTGGCGAGCTGCAGCGCCATCGGCACCATGTTGCTGGTGCCGGCCACCATCCGGTTTTCCGTCTTGTCGTCGGACAGGAAGCCGGCCCCGACGGGGTCGGACACTATGCTGAAAATCAGCGGCTTGCGGTTGCCCACCAGGCTCTTGACCATGGCCGTGGCGGTGGTGCCGAAGCAGTAGATGTAGTCGTAGTCGGCGAGGGAGGGCAGCAGCTGCTGGCGCAGCAGGGTGGCCAGCGCGGTTCTGTCCTGATTGGCGTTGAAGGTGACGAAGGTAGGGTGATGACCGAGCCGGTTGAGCTCGTCGCGAAAGCCGCGCTCGGCGTCCGTTTCGCCGCGCCACAGCACCATGGCGATGGTCAGCGCCTGAACGGGCAGGGCGCAGAGCAGGCAGCAGCAGATGAGCAGGCGTAGCGGCATGATGATCTCCTCGTCTTGGCTCTGTTGAGCCTAGATCATGGAGGGCCGGGCGCGTCGGGGCGGACAAAAAAGAGCGCGCCGGCATCAGCCGGCGCGCGCAGTGCAGAGGGGCCCGACTTAGAAGTCGTAGCGGGCCGCCAGCTGGAAGTCATCCTTGACGTTGAGCTTGCCGCTCTCTTTGCTGTCGAGGTTGTTGATGCGGTACTCGCCGATGACGCGCAGGTTCTTGTTGAACTTGTACTGGGCGCCCAGGGTGTAGTAGTCGATGGAGTCGTAGTCGGCCTTGCCGTCCTGCTCTACCTTCTGCTTGTTCCACAGCGCCATCAGGCCGAAGCCGTTCTCGAAGTTGTAGCCCAGTGCCCCTTCCCAGCCGGTGTGATCCTTGCCGGTGGCCAGGAAGTCGGTGCCGTCCGCATAGCTCAGGGCGGCGTAGACGGCCTTGTTGTCGTACTTGGCGGAGAGCAGCCACAGCTTGGCATCCTCTTCCCCGTTCTTGTCGCGGATCCCCACGTTGTAGGCGGTACCCAGCGCCAGGTTGAACGGGAAGGTGTAGGCCACGGCGGCGCCGTAGGCGGCATCGCTGTCCTTGCTGGTGGTCTCTTCGGTGTCACCGCCGTCGAACTTGTAGCTGGTATCGATCTGGAAGCCGTTGAACAGACCAGAGTACTTCAGCACGGAACCGGCGCGGTTGGTGGCGAAGGTGTCGGTCTTGGCGCCGAGGGCCTCGTTGCCGTAGCCGTCGGAGAGGGAGACGTCAGTCCAGTCGGCCAGGAAGCCAGGGGCCCCCTTCTGGCGACCGAAGGTGATGTTGCCCCAGTCGGCGCCGACACCGGCGAACGCCAGACGGGTGCGCAGGTTGTCGGAGTTCTCGCTGATGGTCTTCTCGCTGTCGTTGATGTACATCTGCACTTCGTACTGGGCCAGCGCCTTCAGTTGGCTGTTGATCTGGCTGTCGACCTTGGCGCCGAAGCGGACGAACTGGTTGGCGCCCTGCTTGTCGCTGTACTCCTGGGTGCCGTTCGGATGGGTGCTGTCGACCCCTTCCTTCTTGTCACCGAAGAACTGGCCGGCGTAGATGCGGCCGTACAGATCCAGGGTGGTGGTGTCATTCTTGTAAACTTCAACGGCTTGAGCCTGGAAGGCCGCGGTGAGAGCCAGTGCCACTACAGTCAGCTTTTTCATCTTAATCCCTTGTGTTGCAAGCTTTGTTGTAAAAGACGGGGGCCATGCTAGGCAGGGGGGATGACAGCGGGGTGACACTCTCGTGAAGTGTCGGTGGCGGTTTGATGTCAAATTGGTGAAAGGGCCGTGTTTTGTGTGACGAACCGCCACTTTTGCGCGCAAAGGTTTGCCCTTGTGGTAGAATGCCGCCCGTTTTCGAGCTCCAAAGGTTGGATATGCGATGAGACGTGAACTGGCAATCGAGTTTTCCCGAGTGACGGAAGCGGCTGCACTGGCTGGCTACAAGTGGCTCGGACGTGGTGACAAGAATATCGCCGATGGGGCGGCCGTTGCGGCCATGCGCCATATCCTCAATCAGATCCAGATCGATGGTGAGATTGTGATCGGCGAGGGTGAAATTGACGAAGCCCCCATGCTCTACATCGGCGAGAAGGTGGGGACTGGCATGGGCGACGCGGTGGACATCGCGGTCGATCCCATCGAAGGTACCCGCATGACTGCCATGGGTCAGGCCAACGCCCTGGCCGTGCTGGCCGTCGGCGACAAGGGCTCCTTCCTCAAGGCCCCCGACATGTACATGGAGAAGCTGATCGTGGGTCCCAAGGCCAAGGGTGCCATCGACCTCGATCAGGCCCTCGAGCTGAACCTCAAGGCCGTGGCCAAGGCGCTCGGCAAGCCGCTCTCCCGCCTGACCGTGATCACCCTGGCCAAGCCGCGTCACGACAAGGCGATCAAGGAGATGCAGGGGTTGGGCGTGCGGGTGTTCGCCATTCCCGACGGCGACGTGGCCGCCTCCATCCTCACCTGTCTGCCGGACAGCGAAGTGGACATGCTGTACGGCATCGGCGGCGCGCCGGAAGGGGTGATCTCGGCGGCGGTGATCCGTGCGCTGGACGGCGACATGCAGGCCCGCCTGGTGCCCCGTCATCAGGTCAAGGGCGACAGCCCGGAAGTGCGTGCGCTGGGCGAACAGGAGATTGCCCGCTGCGAGGCGCTCGGCATCGACGTGAGCAAGGTGCTCAAGCTGGAAGACCTGGCCAAGAATGACAACGTCATCTTCTCGGCCACCGGCATCACCAAGGGTGATCTGCTGGATGGCATCACCAGCGACGGCGTCATGGCGACCACCGAGACCCTGCTGATCCGTGGCAAGTCGCGGACCATCCGTCGCATCAAGTCGATCCATTTCCTGGATCGCAAAGACAGCGTGGTGCGCGATATCATCCTGTAAGCAGGAAGATGGCTGTTGCTGAACGACCAAAGCCCGACACTGTCGGGCTTTTTGTTGCCGGTCGGCAAGGGCTATTTCATGGTGTGGCCGGGATAACAGTGAGGAAAATCCCCGCCCTTTGCTACACTGGCGCACCCTGCCGAGGAAAGCATTACATGGAATGTCGTCAAGGTTGCGGTGCCTGCTGCATCGCCCCCAGTATCAGCAGCGCCATTCCCGGCATGCCCGACGGCAAACCGGCCGGCGTGCCCTGCGTGCAGCTCGATGCGCGGCTGGGCTGCAAGATCTTCGGCCAGCCCGAGCGCCCGGCGGTGTGCAGCGGCTTTCGTCCCATGCAGGACGTGTGCGGCTACCACAGAGAAGAGGCCATCTGGCTCATCGGTGAGCTGGAACGAATGACGGCCTGAGGCTGACCCTCTCCCTCAGGGAGAGGGTAGGGTGAGGGTGGTAGCTGGTTCCCCCTCATCCCCGACTCTTCTCCCGTGAGGGGAGCAGGGAGGGCAGCCATCCGGAGCAATCCCAATAATCCAAACAGAAAGAGGCCGCAACTGCGGCCTCTTTCTGTTTCGCGACGAACGGGTGTCAGACGTCGGCCAGCTGCAATGCCTGGCGGTAGTACTCGTTGGCCTTGTTGGTGAGGCGGCGCTTGTCCATCACCTGGCCGAGGGCGTGGTAGACGGCGGCATTCGGCGCCTTCGCCACCTCCTGCTCCAGCAGGCGCTGGGCCTCGTCCAGCTGACCGGCCAGCAGATAGACCTGGGCCAGCGCCGCGTCGACGCCCGGCTGATCCTGGATCTTCTGCAGCAGGGTCAGCAGGGTCAGCAGGGGCTGGTAGCTGTCGAGCCTGAGCTTGGGCAGACGGGTCAGCAGCTGGGGCGAGACCTGCTTGCGCAGTGCATCCAGCCACAGCTCGGCGGCTTCATTGTCGGCCCCCAGCTGGCGCAGGCGATCGCCATAGGCGGCCAGCAGCTCGGGATCCTGGCGCAGCTTGCGCGGCAGTGCCTGCCACACCGGGCGCAGGGTATCGAGGGCGCCGCTGGCGGCGCTGAGTCGGCCGCGCCAGGCCTGTTGCAGCAGATCCTCTTCCTGTTTGGGGGTGAGTTTGCCCACCTTGTGCAGCGCCGGAATGAGGTCGATGAGGGCGGTCCAGTCCTCGCGAGCCAGGTGTACCTGGCGCAGCTGATCCAGCACCATGGGATGGCGCGGGTTGAGGGAGTAGACGGATTCCAGCATGGCCAGCGCGGTGTCGTACTGGCCCTGCTCGATCTGCAGCTGGGTCTGGGTCAGGGTCAGCGCCAGCTCGGCCTTGGGATTCTCCTCCTGCGCCTTTTGCAGGTATTGATCCCGGCGCACGTCATCGCCACGGGCCTGGGCCGCCTTGGCGGCGCTCAGGTAGTTGAGCAGCGGGGTGTCGCTGTTGCTGGCACCCTTGAGCATCAGCTTCTCGGCCTGGCTGTAGTGCCCCTCGGCCATGGCCAGGGTGGCGGCCACGGTCTGCTGGTTGGCCTTGCGGCGCCGGCGCGAGCCGTACCAGCCCAGCGTCTTGCGGCGCAGGCCGAATACCCGGGCCAGCACCCACTCGACAATGAGCAGCAGACCGTAGAACAGCACCGCCAGGATCACCGCGCTGGTGACCGAGGACTCCACCGTGTAGTTGCCCAGCGAGATCAGCACATAACCCTTGTTGCCGGAGGCCTGCGGGCCGAAGATGAGGCCGGCCACCATCACGGCCACCAGTACAATCAGACGAATCATGGTGCCCTCCTCAGTTGCTGGCCAGAATGCGCTGCAGGCGCTCGGTCAGCACCTCTTCCAGCATGGCCTGGGTCTTGAAGCGATCCGGGTAGTTGAACTGGATCTGCTCCCCCTTGAGCTTGTCCAGCTCGGACTGCATGTAGTGGGTGGCGCTGTTGTCGGTGTCAAAGTACTGGGTCAGCCAGCGCTGGGCCTTGTCCAGGCTGTCGTCATAGAGAGCCTGCTGCTCGCGGTAGACGGCGAGCTGGGCCTGCAGCAGCTTGGTCTTGAGGTTTTCGCGCAGGAAGATCTCCTGCTGCGGGGAGAGCAGGGCCTCCACCGCGCCGTCGCGACGACGGATGGTGATGAAGTTTTCGGTGAACTTGACCCAGTTCTTCTTGAGATTGCTCTCCCACTCGTCCGGGTTGGTGCTGACGGTCTGATCGGGCTCGGCCTTGGCTTCCGGCATGCTGACGGTGGAGAGCGGCAGCAGCTCGATCTGATCGGAGAGGGCGGCCAGTTTCAGGGTCAGCCCCTCGCGGTCGATGCGCGGCATCCCCTTGAGCTGGGCGATGTCTTCGGCCAATGCCTTGCGAATGGGCATCAGGCTGGGATCGTTGAGCGCCCTGATGCGCTCGTCGGCATTGCCGAGCAATGTGATGGCGGAGACGAGGTCGTGTTCCAGCCAGAGCTTGCGACCGGCCATCCGCACCAGGTATTCGGATTCGGCCAGCATCCAGTCGTTGGGGCGCTTGTCGTTGAGATCCAGCACCCGGGTCTGCAGACCCTTGAGCTCGTCCTGCAGCAGTTGCTGCTGCTTGCCGAGGGCGGCCAGCTGTTCGCCATCCTTGCTGTTGCTCTGATCCAGTTTGGCCATGGCGTCAGCCAGCTGCTGCTTGAGGGCGCCAAGTTCGGCCTGCTGGGCCACCGCGTTCTGGTGGCCGTGCAGATAGAGTCCGCCGGTCAGGCCGAGAGCCAGCAGGATGGCGATACCGCCGAGCATTGCACCCGAGCCGCCCTTCTTGTTGTTGGTGACCTGCTGGCCGGGTTGCTTGTTGTCGGCCACGGAGGCCGCGGCACTCGGCTGGACTTCTTGCTGTTCAGTCATTCCATCTTCCTCAGTTCCAGAGCGGCCGTCAGGGCCTGGTTGGATGCACCCTGGGCAATCGTGATATGGGTAAAGCCCGCCGCCGCGGCCAGCTCGGCCACCCGCGGGCTGGGGACCACCAGCAGGCGGTCGTGCAGCCAGGGCTGCTGTTGGTCCGGGACCAGTTCCAGCAGCCGTTGCAGCAGTTCGCCACTGGTGACGAGCAGGCTGTCGAGCCCGGCCGCCTGCCAGTGGCGGGTCAATGCGTCCCCGTCCAGAGCGGGGTAGTGGCGCTCATAGGCCGCACAATAGTGCACCAGTGCGCCGCGTGAGGCCAGTGTCCGGGCGATGAGATCCCGGCCGCCATTGCCGCGCAGGATCAGCACCCGCTTGCCGTTCACCTGTTGCAGACCGGGCAGGGCCAGCAGCCCCTCGCTGCGCGGATCCTCCGGGCAGGCTGCCGTGATGCCGACGGCTGAAAAGGCGTCCGCGCTGGCCTGGCCGACTGCAAAGTAGTCAATATTTGGCCAGGTCTGACCAGTTTGCAACAGAAAATGATGAGTGAAATTAACTGCATGCATGCTGACGGCGATGACGATGTCGGCCTGGGGCAGCAGTTCGGGCAGGCGCTGCAGCTCGCCGCCCGCCACGGTTTCCAGCAGCGGGCAGCAGAGCGGTGCGTGGCCGTGCTGGCGCAGCAGCGCCACCAGTTCGGCGGCCTGGGCGGCCGGGCGCACCACCAGCGGGACCATCAAGGCTGGCTCCGGCATGCAGGCCATGCTTCGCACTGGCCCGCACTCATGCCCGGTAGACCTCGGCCAGGATGGCATCGGCACCATCGGCCAGCAGGCGCTGGGCCAGGGTGTGGCCGAGGGCCTCGCCGTCGGCCAGCGGGCCGCGGATCTCGTCGCGGATGACGCGGCTGCCATCCGGACTGCCCACCAGGCCGCGCAGCCACACGTCTTCTCCCTCTACCAGGGCGTAGGCCCCGATGGGAACCTGACATCCCCCCTGCAGGGCGCGGTTCATGGCGCGCTCGGTCAGCACCCGGATGCGGGTCTCGGGATGCTCGAGCGGGGCCAGCAGGGCGTGCAGCTCGTGATCGTCGAGGCGGCATTCGATGCCGACCGCGCCCTGGCCATTGGCGGGCAGGCTCTGTTCCGGTTCGATGAAGGCGGTGATGCGGTGCGCCATCTCCAGCCGTTTCAGGCCGGCGGCGGCGAGGATGATGGCGTCGTATTCACCGGCGTCCAGCTTGGCGAGACGGGTGTTGACGTTGCCGCGCAGGTCGCGAATGACCAGATCCGGGCGTGCTGCGCGCAGCTGGCACTGACGACGCAGGCTGGAGGTGCCGACCACGGCGCCTTGCGGCAGCTCGTCAATGGCGGTGAAGCGGTTGGAGACGAAGGCATCGCGCGGATCTTCGCGCTCGCAGATGGTGTGCAGGCCGAGCCCCTCGGGGAACTCCACCGGTACGTCTTTCATGGAGTGCACGGCGATGTCGGCCCGTCCCTCCAGCATGGCCGTTTCCAGCTCCTTGACGAACAACCCCTTGCCGCCGACCTTGGCGAGCGGGGTATCCAGGATCTTGTCACCCTGAGTGCTCATGGGGACCAGCTCGACCTGCAACTCGGGGTACAGGGCTTCCAGCCGGTCTTTGACGAAGTTGGCCTGCCACATGGCCAGGGGGCTCTTGCGAGTGGCAATTTTCAGGGTTCGGGCTGCCATATCAATCAGTTGTTTCATCTTTAGAAGGAAAACGATCTTACCACCCTTTGCAGGGGCTTTCATGGCACAGCCGGCAAAAGCGGGGCCAAGTTCAAAAACAGCGGCTGAAAATGATTTTCATTAAACTAAAACGCAAGGTTAATTTATTGAAATTTAAAAACATTATTGCTTTCCAATGATACTGTTTAGTGACTTGTCATAAATAATCCGGCGATTGTGTGCGGGCTTGTTTACCACCGCTGTTTGCATTGTTAACATGATCACACTTTTTTGACGTCTCCCCGTTTTGGTGCGTCATTTATCACCTCGTATAGGCAGGGCATTGCTGGTAAAACTCGACACGCTGGTGGCGCGCTACGACGACATCAATCGTCTCAAGACGCAGCGGGCGTTAGGTCTCATGAGTCGCTACGGGCAGCAGGTCTTCCAGCTGTTACCCGTCATGCTGCACTTCAATCACCCCCTGCTGCCCGGTTATGTGGCGGGGGATGTGCCGCACGGCATCTGGAGTTTTACCGCCAACGACGCCCAGCAGGCCTTCATCGAGGATCTCTGCCAGAACGCCAACTGCCAGAACGGCCTCACCACCCATGACAAGTCGATCCAGGGGCTCTACTCCATGGGCAGCACCTCGTCCATCGGTCAGTGCTGCCATTCGGATCTCGACATCTGGGTCTGCCACGTGGCCGGTCTGTCGCAGGAGCGGCTCGCGCTGCTGGATCTCAAGTGTCAGCAACTCTCCAAGTGGGCAGAGCAGCGGGGGGTCGATCTCAACTTCTTCCTGATCCCCGAGGACAAGTTCCGCCAGCGCAACGACGCCCAGATGCAGGGGGAGAGCTGCGGCAGCGCCCAGCACCTGCTGCTGCTCGACGAGTTCTACCGCAGCGCCATGCACATCGCCGGCAAGCGGCTGCTCTGGTATCTGGTGCCTGCCGAGTATGACGATCACTACGACGACTACGTCAACGGCCTGTTTGCCCACGGCAAGCTGAGCCAGGATGACTGGCTCGATCTGGGGGGCTTCAACCGCATTCCGGCCGAGGAGTATTTCGGCTCCGCCCTCTGGCAGCTCTACAAGGGGATCGACTCCCCCTACAAGGCAGTGCTCAAGTCGGTGCTGATGGAGGCCTACTCCCACGAGTACCCCAACACCCGCCTGCTGTCGGTGACCAGCCGCGACTGGTTCCAGCACAACGAGGGGATGCACTACCGGCTCGACAACTACTGCCTGATGCTGGACAAGGTGACCAACTACCTCAAGTCCATCGGCGACATGCAGCGGCTCGATCTGGTGCGCCGCTGTTTCTATCTCAAGGTGTGCGATGGCCTCAGCCATCCCAAGGAGGATCACTCCCCGGCCTGGCGCCGAGAGCTGATGACCCAGCTGGTGGACTACTGGGGCTGGAGCCGGGAGCGGCTGCAGCATCTGGATCACCGCCAGGAGTGGAAGGTGGAGGACGTCAAGGTGGCCTACGCCGAGCTGCTGGAGGCCCTGATGCAGAGCTACCGCAACCTCATCCAGTTCGCCCGGCGCAACAACATCAGCGAGTCCATCAATCCGGAAGACATTGGCATACTGTCGCGCAAGCTCTATGCCGCGTTCGAGAGCCTGCCGGGCAAGGTGCAGCGCATCAACCTCAAGATAGCGCCGGACTTGAGCGAGCCGGATCTCAGCTTCGTACAGGTGCCGCACGGCCGCCTGAACCGCGCCGGCTGGTATCTCTACAAGCATTCGCTGGAGCCGGTGGACATCATCGGCCGGGCGCCGCTCGAATATAACGGCTACATCAGCAAGCTGGTCTCCTGGGCCTACTTCAATGGCCTGCTGACGCCCCAGTCCCGGGTGCACCTGTTCAATCAGGGCTCGGATCTGCACATCGACAACCTGCACCAGTTCTGTCGCGATCTCTCCGGCACCTTCCCGGTCAAGTATCCTCGTGCCACCAACCTGGCCCTGAGCCGGCCCTGCGAAATTCGCCAGCTCTCCATCTTCCTCAACCTGGAGACGGATCCGACCAGCCACTGGGTGGGTCAGGTGATCGAATTCGACGCCAACGCCGCCGACGTCTTCTCGTTCGGCCGCAACCTGGAGTGTCTGGTGGGCTCGGTGGATCTCGTCTATCGCAACTCCTGGAGCGAGATCCGTACCCTCCACTTTCAGGGGGACGAAGCCGTGGTGGATGCCCTCACCACCATACTCGGCAAGATGCACCAGGATGCCGCCGCCCCCGAGATGATAGAGGTGTTCTGCTACAGCCAGCACTTCCGCTCCCTGGTGCGCAGCCGCTTCCAGCAGCTGGTGGCCGAGTGCATCGAACTGCGTCTGGCCCGCGACAAGCAGCAGCTGGTCAAGACGCTGGCGCTTGGCAAGGAGAAGTACGGCATCTTCTTCGAGCGGCGCGGGGTGTCGGTCAAGAAGCTGGAGAACGCGGTCGACTTCTACCGCCACATCTCCCACAACAAGCTGGATCACCTGCCGCTGCGGCTCGACAAGACCCACAGCCAGCACCTGCCCGGCATCGTCGACGCCTACGCCAGCGAGGGGTTGGTGCAGTTCTTCTTCGATACCCGGGACGCGGGCACCAACATCTATATCCTGGACGAGGCGAACCGGGTGGAGATCTACCAGCACTTCGCCGGCAACAAGGATGAGCTGGTGCAGGGGGTGAACCGCTTCTACACCTCCAGCCACGAGCGCTTCAGCGACGCGGGCCAGTTCAGCAACTTCAACCTGCCCCAGTACTACGAGATAGTGCAGATCAATGGCGAGCTGGAGGTGATCCCCTATCGCAGCCAGGGTCAGCTGCGCGATGGCGGCCAGGGGCGCGAACTCGGTTCCGCCGCAGGCGCGGGGTAGGGCAGGGGCCGGTCCGGCGTGCGCGCAAGCGCCCCGGTCTCGGCCCCCTGCTGCACAGGATCATCGCCCATATCGAATGAAAACGGCCTGCATCTGCAGGCCGTTTGGCTATCCGAAGTTGGCTCAGCCCGCGAGGCGAGCCAGCAGCCAGCTGCGAATATCGCCCAGCTG
Organism: Aeromonas sp. A35_P; assembly: GCF_002259925.1. NCBI lineage: Bacteria > Pseudomonadati > Pseudomonadota > Gammaproteobacteria > Aeromonadales > Aeromonadaceae > Aeromonas > Aeromonas sp. A35_P. The sequence goes on from NZ_NEVB01000190.1 coordinate 20,123, forward strand.
TGGGCGGCAGATCTCGTGGCGCATGGGGTACTCATGCCACGCGGGGGAGAGCCCGGCCGCTTCCAGCCGGTTCTTGGCGTCCCAGCCCATGGAGAGGCTCACCACGTCGTCATAGATGCCGTGCATGTAACAGATGGGCAGGTCGCGGGCGGCCTCGCTCATCTCACCAAGCAGGGCGTCGGGCGCCGCCAGGTAGGTGGACATGCAGAGCAGGCCCGCCAGTTGCTGCGGCAGGCGCAGGGCGGTGAAGGAGGCAATCACGCCCCCCTGGGAGAAGCCGGCCAGCACGATGCGCTCGGGGGCGAAGCCCTCGGCTATCAGCTGCTCGATCAGCGCGGCGATGCGGGCTGCAGACTCCCTGACGTGGGACTCCACGGCGCGATCCGCCGGATCCTCGAAGCTTCTGATGTCGTACCAGCCGCGCATCTTGTAGCCCATGTTGATGGTGATGGGCCGCTCGGGCGCATCGGGCAGCAGGTGACGCACCGGCAGGTCGGCGGGCAGGGCCAGTGCATCCACCAAGGGGGCCAGGCCGGCGCCGGAATCCCCCAGCCCGTGCAGCCAGATCACCGCATGACGGGCATCGGCAGGGTGCAGGTCGATCATGGGAACTGGACGGGCTCGCCCGCCAGGGTGGTGCAGGCCTGGCTCAGCAGGGTCTTGAGCTCGTGGCCGAAGCGGTTGTCGATCCAGCTCTCCCCATGCAGCTCGAAGTGGAAGCCGTTCTCGCGGGTGGCGACCCAGATCTGGTGCAGGGGCTCCTGCTTGTTGATGATGACCTTGGTCTTGTTCTCGAAGCTCAGGGTCAAGACCCCGCCAGCGCGTTCGCAGTCGATATCCGGATACCCCTCGTCGATGGTGTCTTCCACATACTGGAAAAAGGCGTCGGTCAGGGCGTGATACTCGTGATCCTTCATCGGTTTATCCTGTTGCTTTTAACAATGTGAGTGCGATTATAGAGGGCCAAAAATTTTTTCGCAGCGAACCATTATGATTACCCAGCTTACCAAGTGTCTGCTTGCCACTCTTCTGTCTCTTGGTTTGGCCGCGTGTGGCCTGACGGGACCGCTCTACATGCCACCCCCCGAGCAACCCCAGACCCAGAGCACACAGCAAGCACAGACGCCTGCGACCGCCGAGGCAGCCCCAGAGGCCGCGCCGCACTAATTTAGGAAGGAACCGCCCCCTTGGATCACTTTAACTACGACGCCGACGGCCAGCTTCAGGCCGAACACTCCTCGCTGCAACAACTTGCCGAGCAGTATGGCACCCCGCTGTACGTCTACTCCCGCGCCACCCTGGAACGCCACTGGCACGCCTTCGACAAGGCGGCGGGCGACATCCCCCACCTGATCTGCTACGCGGTCAAAGCCAACTCCAACCTGGCGCTGCTCAACCTGCTGGCGCGCCTGGGTTCGGGTTTTGACATCGTCTCCGGCGGCGAGCTGTCGCGGGTGCTGGCGGCGGGCGGTGATCCGGCCAAGGTGGTCTTCTCCGGCGTCGCCAAGAGCGAGGCTGAGATGCGCCTCGCGCTGGATAAAGAGATCCTCTGCTTCAACCTGGAGTCGGAAGCCGAACTGGAGCGTCTGAACCGGGTGGCAGGCAGCATGGGCAAGAAGGCCCGGGTGTCGGTGCGGGTCAACCCCGACATCGATGCCGGTACTCACCCCTATATCTCCACCGGCCTCAAGCAGAACAAGTTCGGCATTCCCATCGAGCTGGCGCCCGCCATCTACCGCAAGGCTGCGGCGATGGAACATATCGAGATCGTCGGAGTGGATTGCCACCTCGGCTCACAACTCACTGAATTGAATCCCTTTATGGAGGCGGCCGACAAGCTGCTGCGGCTGATCGATGGCCTGGCGGCGGAAGGCATCCATATCCACCATCTGGATGTGGGTGGGGGCCTGGGGGTCAACTATGGCGCCGAGCAGCCACCGCACCCTACCGAATATGCCGAGGCGCTCAAGCAGAAGCTGGCGGGCCGGGATCTGACCCTGCTGTTCGAGCCGGGCCGCGCCATCGTCGCCAACGCCGGCGTGCTGCTGACCCGGGTGGAGTACCTCAAGCCGGGCGAGAGCCGCAACTTCGCCCTGATCGATGCCGGCATGAACGATCTGCTGCGCCCCTCGCTCTACGGCGCCTGGATGAACATCATCGAGGTGGACAGCCGCGCGAGCCACGAGCAGGCGGTTTACGACGTGGTCGGCCCGGTCTGCGAGACCGGTGACTTCCTCGGCAAGGAGCGCACCCTGGCGATCGCCGAGGGCTCCCTGCTGGCGGTGCGTTCCGCCGGTGCCTACGGCTTTACCATGTCCTCCAACTACAACACCCGTCCTCGCGCCGCCGAAGTGCTGGTTGACGGGGCGCAGTCGTTCCTCATCAGAGAGCGCGAGCAGTTGGCGGATCTCTGGCGCGGTGAGCATTTGCTGCCCTGATGGTTGATGGATTTCTCTAAGCGTTCCTCCGGGTGAGAGCGTGAACAAGGGTACAGGAACGCACGATGTTGATAGATTTTTCCAAGATGCACGGCCTCGGGAACGACTTCATGGTGGTGGATGGCGTCACCCAGAAGGTGTTTTTCAGCAATGACGTCATCAAGAAGCTGGCGGATCGCCACTTCGGCATCGGCTTCGACCAGCTGCTGCTGGTGGAGCCGCCCTATGATCCCGAGCTCGACTTTCATTACCGCATCTTCAATGCCGATGGCAGCGAGGTGGAGCAGTGCGGCAACGGTGCCCGCTGTTTCGCCCGCTTCGTCCGCCTCAAGGGGCTGATCAACCGGGATCGCATCGCGGTGAGCACGGCGCGCGGCCGCATCGTGCTGCAGCTGGAGGGGGAGAACCAGGTCACGGTCAATATGGGAGTGCCCCAGTTCGAGCCGGGCAAGATCCCGTTTCGGGCCCAGAAGGCGGAAAAAACCTACCTGCTGCGGGCCCAGGAGCATACTGTGATGTGCGGGGCCGTCTCCATGGGCAATCCCCACTGCGTCATCGAGGTGCCCTCGGTGGCCGATGCGCCGGTGGAAACCCTGGGTCCCATCATGGAGCGCCATGAACGCTTTCCCGAGCGGGTCAACGTCGGCTTCATGGAGACGGTCAACGCCAGCGAGATCAAGCTGCGGGTGTTCGAGCGCGGGGTGGGCGAGACGCTCGCCTGCGGTACCGGCGCCTGTGCGGCCGTGGTGATCGGCATCAGCCAGGGCAAGCTCAAGGAGCGGGTCACCGTCACCCTGCCGGGGGGCAAGCTGACCATCGCCTGGAAGGGGCCGGGTCAGCCGGTCTACATGACCGGGCCGGCCGAGCACGTGTTTGACGGCCAGATAGAGTTATAGGCACGGGCGGGGAGCCCCCGCACTGCCAAGCACTAATGTCGGGGCCCTTGGCCCCTTTTTCGGATGGACCAACCAAGTTATGAGCGAACTCAAACGGCAGGAACCACTGGTGGATGAAGCCACAGTGCTGGAGTACCTGGCCCGTTATCCCGAGTTTTTCCAGCGCCACGCGGCCATGCTGGACCGGATCCGCATTCCCCATGAGCAAAAGGGCGCCATCTCCCTGGTGGAGCGCCAGCTTGACCGCCAGCGCGAACGCATCGAGCAGCTGGAGCAGGAGATCACCGAGCTGATGGGGATCGCCAGCGAGAACGAACGGATCTTCCGGGTCTATGCCGATCTCTACGGCGAGCTGTACGGTTGTCGGAGCCTGTTCGAGGTGAGCGCCGTGATGGGCAAGGCGTTCGTGCAGCGGCTGCGACTGACCGGCCTGCGGCTCTGGCTCAGCCCGAAAAAATTCCAGTTGAGCGGTCCCGAGCAGAAGTTCATGGCGGAAGGCAAACAGCTCGAGCAGCTGCTGGGTCAGCGCCTGCCGGGTCAGGATTATTACTTCGGCCGGCTCAACCAGAGCGAGAAGCAGGCATTGTTCGGTCACGACGTGCTGGTCAACTCGGTGGCCCTGATGCGGCTCGGCGATCTCGGCGTGCTGGCCTTCGCCAGCTCGGATCCGAGTCACTTCGCCCCCCACAACGACACCCTGCTGCTGGGTCAGCTCGGCCGCCTGCTGCAGCTGCGCCTGCCCGAGCTGGCCCGTGGCTAAGACGCCGGCCAGCCCCCCCAGCAAGGCGGCGCCTGCCGCCGAGCCCCTGCCGGCCGCGCTGGCGGGGGAGCTCGCGGCCTTTATCGAATACCTGCGGGTCGAGCGCCAGCTCAGCCCCCACACCCGTAGCAACTACCAGGCCCATCTGGAAGCCATGACCGCCGAGCTGGTGAAGCTCGGGGTCGATGACTGGGCCCGGCTCGAGGCGAGCCAGGTGCGCAGCCTGGTGACCCGGATGCACAAGGCCGGTCTTGCGCCCCGCTCGCTCGCCACCAAGGTCTCCGCCCTGCGCAGCTTCTGTGACTGGCAGGTGCGCCAGGGGCGGCTGGTCGCCAATCCTGCCCGCGGCATCGTCACCCCCAAGCAGGGGCGGCCGCTGCCCAAGAACCTGGACGTGGACGAGATGTACCAGCTGCTCAACATCACCGACGAGCAGGATCCGCTGGCGGTGCGGGATCGCGCCATCATGGAGCTGATGTACTCCTCCGGCCTGCGCCTCGCCGAGCTGGTGGGGCTCAATCTGGCGGACGTGAAGCTCGACGAGCGTCAGCTCAGGGTGACCGGCAAGGGCTCGCGGGAGCGGGTGCTGCCGGTGGGGCGAATGGCGGTGGAGTGGCTGCAAAAATGGCTCAAGCTGCGCCCCCTGCTGGCAGGCGACGAGCAGGAGGCGCTGTTCGTCTCCAAACGCAAGCAGCGCCTGTCGGCCCGCTCGGTGCAGGAGCGGCTCGACGGCTGGGGCAACAAGCAGGCGCTCAACGCCCATGTCCATCCCCACAAGCTGCGCCATAGCTTCGCCACCCACATGCTGGAGTCCTCCGGCGATCTGCGGGCGGTGCAGGAGCTGCTGGGGCACGCCGATCTTTCTACCACCCAGATCTACACCCACCTCGACTTCCAGCACCTGGCCAAGGTGTATGACAGCGCCCACCCGCGGGCGAAGCGGGATCCCGCTACCCCGGACGACGAATGACGGGGGCCGGGTAGCCGGCCTCGACAAGAGGAGAGACCATGCAGTTCTATCGCCGCTGGCAGCCGGTGGCCGCCATCTCGTTTGACCTCGACGACACCCTCTATGACAACGGCCCGGCCATCGAGCGGGCCGAGCAGTGGATGCTGACCCATCTGCGCAGCGAATACCTGGCCACCGCCATGCTGGACAAGCCGCGCTGGCTGGAGCTCAAGCGCAACCTGCTGCTGGAACAACCGGCGCTGCGCGACGACGTCAGCCTGGCGCGCCGGCACGGCATCCAGGCCGCGCTGATGGCCGGAGGCATGGCCGAGACCCGGGCCGCGCAGGAGGCGGAGTCGGTGTTCGCCGCGTTTCTGGCCGAGCGCTCGAAGATCGAGGTGAGTGACGAGACCCACGCCCTGCTGGCCCGGCTGGCGGCACGCTACCCGCTGGCAGTGATCACCAACGGCAACCTGGATCTGGCCCAGGCTGGTCTCGCTGATTACTTCACCCTGGTGTGCAAGGCTGGTCTTGGCAGCAGGATGAAGCCGGCGCCGGACATGTTCGTGCAGGTGCAAAAGGCCTTGGAGCTCGCCCCCGACCGCATTTTGCACGTGGGGGACCACCCGCAGACCGACGTGCTGGGGGCCCGGCTGCACGGCTTCAAGGCCGCCTGGCTCAACGAGCATCAGCAACCCGGAGAGCGGCTGCAACTGTTGCCGGACGTGGAGTTGGCCGCGCTGGGCGAGCTGGCCGATCTGCTGCTCTAGTCAGACCTCAACATCCGCCAGTTCGAAGCCGACATGCATCCATGTCGGCCGCTCATTCACCGCAGGCAGCAACCATCGCACGGGTCATGCCGAAGCAGTCATTCGCTGCGGCAAATCAGACCACGGAGATCGTAAAGGGCGGGCTGGTTGACCCGGCAGTAGCCTAGCCCGGCGGGCAGCGCCTGTTGCAGGGTGATGGCGGTCTCCCGGTAGTGGCAGACCAGATAGAAGGGGCGCGGATTGTGGCGATCCAGGCTCCAGTAGTGGATGGCGTCGCTGTCGCCGTTGTCCGGCTTGAGCTGGGCGCGTTCGTCGGGGTCGCCGTCGAACAGGGACAGGTTCTCCAGCCGGTGGCGAAGGGGCTGATGCTGCTCCCCCAGCTCGTTGCGGGTGACGGCCTGCCACCCCTGGGTCGTGCCCAGCGGTTGCTGGCGGGTCTCGATGGTGGCGGGGCAGTCAAATTGCAAGGTGGCGCTCAGGGCCAGCGCGGTCAGCAGCATGAAACACGTCTCGAAGGGAAAGTAGCGGCTCCCATGCTACGTCATCGCCCGCCAAACAGCGCCATCAGTTTGTCCAGCAGATCCCGTGGCGGGGCGATCTGCTTCATGGCCTCCGCCTCCCGCGCCAGCAGCTCCTGCTGCTCCTGCTGACGGGCGCTCAGCACCTTGTAGAGCGGCTCGAGCAGGGAGCCACGCTGGGCTACCAGCTCCTGGAACATGGCCTGATTGATGCGATAGGTTTCGACGGTTCCCTGGGCCCGCACCGTGAACGGGCTGGGCTCGCCGGTGAGTAGGCTCAACTCGCCGAAAAAGTCGCCGGCATTGAGGGTGCCGAGCGGCAGCTCGCGGCCTTCCACCTCCACCAGCATCTGGGCATCCCCTTTCACCAGCACGAACAGCCAGCCGGAGATCTCCCCCTGGCTCAGCATCCGATCGCCGTTGACGAAGGGGGCGAACTTGACCTGATCCGCCAGCCGCAGCAGCTCCTCCTCCTGCAGCATGGCGAACAGCGGCAGGCGGCGCAGGGTGTCGGTGCGCTCGGCGGTATGGCGCTTGTGGCGCTGATCCTTGTGATCCTGATCCGAGGTCATGAAGACGTTGAAGATGGTCGGGGTGAGGCGCCGGTCGTTGCGGCGCAGGGCGGCATCGATCTGGGTGCGCACCGCCGAGTCGGTGGGGTCGTCCACCGCCAGATCGGTGAGCCAGTAGCGCACCGCGTAGCGGGCGATGCCGTTCTCCACGTTCATCAGCAGGCAGTCCGGTTGCGGGCTGGCGGAGACGTTGCGGATGCGGGTCTCTCGCAGTGAGTGTTCCACCAGGGCGATGATCTGGGTGGGCAGGGTGTCCAGGGTGATGTCGAACCAGACCCAGCGGCGCCACTGCAGGGGGGCGTCGCGACGCCGCCCGAGCACGGTGAAGCGCTGCTTGAGCAGGTGGCTGTTGGGGATCACCACCGTCTCCCAGTTGCGGGTCTCTATGGTGGTGGCGCGCCAGTTGATCTCCACCACCCGGCCCTGGGTGGTCTCTACTTGCAGCCAGTCGCCGATGGCGATGGAGTTGTCGAGCTGGATCGAGACCCCGGCCAGCAGGTTGCCCAGGGTGTCCTGCATGGAGAAGGCGATGACGGCGGTGATGACGGCGGAGGTGGTAACTATCTCGCCGAGGGCCATGCCGGAGGCGTAGAGACGGAACAGGCACCAGCCTATGTAGCCGACCGTGATGACGATGTCGGCGATGATGCGCGGGATGCGGATCTGGCACAGGGGCAGCAGAAACTGGAACAGCAGGATCCCCCAGATCTTCACCAGCACCAGCCCGGCCAGCAGGCTGGAGATCTCCACCAGCCAGTGGCGGGGCAGGGGCAGGCGAAACCAGCCCCCCCTCCAGCTGGATCAGCAGGATCACCACCAGGCTTATCATCACGAAGCCCAGCTCGCTCACCAGCTCACGGCGGCGACCCGGGCTGCGCAGGAAGTGGGTGAAGAGCAGGAACAGGGTCAGCAGGGTCCAGAACGGGTGGTCGCCAATCCACAGCAGGGTAGGTAGCGCAACGAGGTTATCGCCAAACATAGCAGCCCCTTATCATTGGTTATTTCCAGCATAGTTGGTTTCAATCCGCTAAATGGGTGCGGGGTCGAGGCAATTTCTTTATGCTGGGCACCTGTCTGACAAGGGAGTGGAGCGCGTGCGCAAGTGGAGCAAGGTGGCCTGGATTGCCGGGGCCTGGCTGCTGGTGGGTTGTGATCAGCTGGCCGACAAGTATCGGGTCGAGTTTCGTGATGGATCCTGGCGCGAGATCGCCATCACCCCCTTTTCAGACGAGGCACGCTGGCGCGAGGGGTGTGCCACCGGCGAGGTGCTGAGCGACATGACGCTGCCGCTCAAGCGCGGCAAGACGGTCAACGGCCGCGAGCAATTGCTGATCGGCGGCGAGCTGTTCGAGCTGGACGACAACGCCCTCTACCGCAGCAACGGCATGGTGTTTGGCCACACGCCGGATCACATCCAGCGCGGGCTCAAGGGGATGGAAGTGTGCCGTACCCTGCGCCCGTCTCGCGGTGCGCTGCCCAAGCTCAAGGCGCGCGGGTTCGGCGACTAGCCGGCGTCGTCAGACGCCGGTCAGGCGGGCCCGGCAGGCGTCGCCAAAGGCCTCGAAGATCTTGATGGAGTGAGGGTTCTGGCTCGCTTTCCACTCCGGATGCCATTGCACCGCCAGCAGGAAGGGGGAGAGGGCGGGGGCGTGGATCGCCTCGATCAGCCCGTCTTCGGCGTGGGCCAGCGGTACCAGCCCCTTGGCCAGGGTCTTGATTCCCTGTCCGTGCAGCGAGTTGACCGGGATCGATGGCTGTCCCATCAGCTCCGCCAGCCAGCTGCCCGGCACCAGTGTCACCTGATGGCTCTCACCATACTGGTCGTCCACCGGATCGTCCGCATCCTCCCGATGATCGTCATAACCCGGTTCGCTGTAGACCTTCTGGTGGATGTCTCCCCCCAGCGCCACGTTGATCTCCTGCATGCCGCGGCAGATGCCGAGGATCGGCAGACCGCGGTCGAGAGCGGCGCGTACCAGCGCCATGTCGAACAGATCCCTGTCTCTGTCTTGCTGCTTCTCCGGGGTGAGGTTCTCCTGGCCGTAGAGGGTTGGATCTATGTTGGATCCGGCGCCGCTCAGATAGACCCCATCCGCCAGATCCAGATATTGCGCCAGATCCTCGGTGCCGCAGCAGGTGGGCACCAGCAGGGGAACGCAGCCGCTGATCTCTACCAGCGGCTGAATGTATTTGTGGGTCATCACCTGATAGGCGTGACCATTGCGGGGCTGGGCGCCCATGGTCATCAATACGACGGGTTTACGCGGGGTGTGGGTGCTGCGAGTCATGATTCACCTTGGCTGTCCTTAGCGGTCCTGCGCCTTGGGCAGACCCTTGCCAGCGCAAGGGCATGCCTCAAGGCATGGTCGTGGGATCGGGGTCGTGCCGCAGTACCAGAATCGTCGGTCAGCCTGGGCAACGACAGCCTGGATCCTGATCCCAGTCTGCCAAGGCCGTTCAATATGTCAAACGAAATGATGCCAAAATGTTAAATATATTCTGCGCTCGGCTGGCTTGAGTCCCATTAAAAGGGGGTTGTAGCGAAGGATAAGCGGGGGGGCGGGGATTATCATGGTGGATATATTAAACATGTGGCACCGCTGCCCAGACAGGCCCAGACAGCAAAAGGGGCCCGCAGGCCCCTTGTCGACTCAGGCGTTCAGGATGAAATGCTCGATCACCTGGGCGACCCCGTCTTCATCGTTGCGCCCCGTGGTGTGTTGGGCCAGCGCCTTGATGTCGTCGGTGGCGTTGCCCATGGCCACTCCCAGCCCGGCGTATTCGATCATGTGGTGATCGTTGCCCGCATCCCCCACCGCGATGACCTGGGAGGCATCCAGCCCCAGGTGCTCGGCCAGGGCGGCGACGCCGGTCCCCTTGTTGCTCCGCTTGTTCATGAACTCGAGGAAGTAGGGGGCGCTGCGCACCACGGTATAGCGCTGGTAGAGCTCGGCTGGCAGTTTGGCGATGGCCGGGGAGAGCAGCGGCTCGGGATCGATCATCATCACCTTGAGGATCTGCTCGTCGGCGGGCAGGGTGGCGAAGTCCAGCAGCTTGATGGGCATGCCGATGAGGCGGGATTCGTGCTCGGTGTAGGGGCTGACCCTGGGGCTGATGAGCCCCAGGCTGACCGAGAAGCCGTGCACGTTGACGCCCAGCTCGTCGGCCAGGGCGGCGATGGCGCTGGCGTCGCTGCCGCTGAGCAGCTGGCTGCGGATGATGCGCTGATCGGCCACCTGCTGCACCAGGGCGCCGTTGTAGCAGATGACGTAATCGTCCTGGCCGGTGAGGCCGAGCTCGGTCAGATAACGGCTCATCCCCTCCAGCGGGCGGCCGGAGGCCAGCACGACCGTGACTCCCCGGGCGCGGGCGGCGGCGATGGCCGCATGGGTGCGGGGGGAAATCTGGCCCTGGGAGTTCAACAGGGTGCCATCCATATCCAATGCGATCAGCTTGTACATCTCTCACTATCCTGCAGTCTGGCTGGCCCGCACTATGGGGCCAAGGGGAGAGGGAGTGTAGCGAAATTCACCGTCCGGATCACGGCCGGAGGTGTAAGACGGGGCGGCGCCGCTCACTTGTGGGGTTCGTAAGGGGTCAGCTGTAGCTGATCCTCGCGGATGGCGAAGTGGATGGGGCCGTGCTCTATGTCGACCCGATAGTGGTGGTGGGCCATCTCCACCTCGACCCCGGGGAAGGCGTGCTGGGTGGCGATGATGTCCATCTCCGCCATCAGTTTCTGCAGCTCCTCCTGTGCCGCCTCCAGCTGCTCGTCGAGCTGCTTGCTCTCCTCGAGGCGCTGGACCCGGATCAGTTTGATCTTCTGCAGGGTCTGGGGATTGCGCTTGTCGCTCGGCAGCTGCAAGAGCTTGAGCAGCAGATCCTGCAGCTTGTCCAGCTGCTCCCGGCACTCCTGCTTGCGCTGGCGCAGCGCCTGCTCCTGCTCCTTGTGGGTGAAGTAGCCACCGAGGATCTGCAACCGGGTCTGGTTGTGGGCCGAGGCCCCCAGGATCGGCGCCATGATGAGGCGGTTGGCGATGCTGATGCCCCCCAGCAGGTGGCCCTTGCGCATGGCGCTGTCGCCCACCTTGAGGTCCTGGCCGCTGCGGCTGTAGCTGTGGCTGAGCTGGGTCAGGATGTGGATGTCGCCACCGGCCTCCAGCTTGGCGTACTGGGCATAGCTGGCGTGGATCTCCCCTTGGGCGTTGAGGTGGCAGAGGTACTCGTTGCTCTGCTCCAGCTTGCGGCCGATGACGCCGTTGCGCACCGTGATGGTGCCGCCCGATTCGATGTAGCCCCCCTCCACGAAGCCGCCGATCACCACGTCGCCGCTGGTCTTGACCTTCATGCCGGGGGTGACGTCCCCTGCCACGATCAGCGCCCCCTCGAAGATGATGTGGCCGTGGCGGATATCCACCTGCTTGACGCTCAGCACGTCGTCCACCTTCATGCCGCTCTTCTCCTGACGCGGCAGGCCCGGGCGGCTGGCCAGCAGCAGATTGGGGTCATCCGGCGAGATGAAGGTGCCTTCGCCGGCCACCATGGGACTCTCCTTGCCATGCTTGGCGGGCAGCTCCTGGCCGGTGACGGTGAAGCCCGGCACGCCGGTGGTGGCCGGGTGGCGGCGCATCAGCTGGGCGCCGGCCTTGACGGTGAGCATGGTGCCGAGGTCGCGCATGTCGACCCGGCCGTGATCCAGCTCCTGGGGCTTGAGAATGCGTTCGGCCGGGGTCTCCACCAGCCGCTCGAAGCGGGTGTCCTGACCGTTGACGGCGGCCTTGCCCTGCGCCACCGGCAACCTGAGCAGGGTGCCTGGCGTTGCCTCCTTGGCCGCCAGCACGGCGGCGGTGATGAGCTGGGGCTGTACCCCCTGCTTGATCTCGCTGGCCTGGATCGCCTGCTCCAGCTGTTCGCTGGTGAGGTATTTGCCGCCCCAGTCGGCGGTGATCTGGGCGGTGGCGCTCATCCGATCCTTCTCCACCAGCAGCAGGACGCTGGCATCGTGGCGCTGGGCGATGGGCACCGGATTGCCGGGCAGGGGGGCCGCCGGATCATTGATCAGGGTGTTGAGCAGGCTGATGGCCTGCTTGATCCCCTCCGCCAGCGGCTGATAGCGGCGGCAGTTGGAGGCCAGCAGCAGGGCCTGGATATCGTTTTCCGAGATGGGCTTGGTCAGCCCCGGCGCGATGCGCAGGCAGGCGTATTCCATATCGGCTGACAACAGTAACCACTCTGTGCTTAACACCGGATCCCTTCCCTCGCTGGCATCCCTGTCGGGACGGCTGCCTGTTTCCAGTTAATCGGCATCTTGTTAAAAATGCTAATGATCAACATAGTGCTGGTCTGCAGTATCCAGACATTTCTCCTTTTTGGTCAATGAGCTACCTGATTACCCATGACCCTCAGCCAGCTTCAAGAGCCGATATGGCATCGGAGGGCTTGCCACGACTGCATGCCCCAATTCAACCAACATGCTTTTGAGGTCAAAACGATGATTAAACCGGAAGCAGTATTCAGCAAGATGTCTCGGTAAATGCTTCGCTCCGAGCGTATGGCAACTGCCCCGCAGCGAGTTCTTCACATTCCCTATCATCGTGTTTACCCAGTTGAATGCCGGATGATCCAGCAAGTCAAGGTTGCCCCCGGTGACAACACCCAGGTGCTCACAATTGGCCTCCTTCACCGCCCTGAAACAGGCCAATCCATCGGATATCACCGCGCTACCACTGGCAACATGCCGTTTTGCCCAATCAGCAATGGACTTGGTTTTGAAACCATCGACCACCGTCATCCGCATCTTGATTGGATGCCCTTCCTTGTTCAGGGCCACTGCTGCCACAAATGGCGTCTTGCCTGCCGCGCCCCGACCCCGTTTGCCACCACGGTGCTCGCCACCCCAGTAGACATCATCGAG
>NZ_NEVB01000191.1:0-32924 GCF_002259925.1 Aeromonas sp. A35_P
AGCTTGGTGTTTGCGAAAATAGTGTTCCCAGTCAATGACATCTGGTGATGGCAGTGATTGCATTGCAGCACGCGTGGCCGACTTTTCAGGTGACAACAGGTCTTGTTGGCACATTCAGGGCAGACAAAGCCGTGAGGAAAACGCCAAGTGAACAACGCGTTTTCGCACTGAGCTTCAGTGCCATAGTCCTTGAGAAGCTCAAACAGGCTGTAGCCTTTCTGGAATTGGACTTTGCTTTTGGCCATGATCTCGCTCCTCGATAACTGTGCATAAGATCAGTATAGTTCGGGGTGACTGCTAATCATGGGTAATCAGGATGAGCTAAGCACAAATGGGTGAACTGGAGCGAGGAAATGAAAAGTAACAGCGAGTATGCTGACGGCACCGGGAGTCCGTCCGCAGGCCACCACTGGCCGTCGCCCACCGCGAAAGGAGTGTCAACCTTGCGTCATTGTCTGCTGCCTCTGGCCCTGACGGGCCTGCTCAGTGCCTGCCAACCGCAGGCCCCCGCCACCGCCCTCGGCACTCTGGAGCGGGATCGGGTGCTGCTCACCGCCACCGCCGGCGAGATCATCCGCGCCCTGCCGGTGGCGGAGGGCAGCCAGGTGCAGGAGGGCACCCTGCTGGCCCGCCTCGATGACAGGCGCCAGCAGGCGGTGCTGGCCCAGGCGCGGGCGCGGGAGGCCCAGGCACGGGCCGCCCTCGCCAGGTTGACCAATGGCGAGCGGCCGGAAGACATCGCTGCCGCCAGGGCCAGCCTCGACAAGGCGCAGGCCGCCGTCAGGGAGAGCGAGCGCAACTTCGAGCGCGTTGACCGGCTGGTACGCCGGAAGCTGGTGAGCCCGGCGGATCTCGACAAGGCCCGTGCCCAGCGTGACAGCGCCCTGGCCGAACAGGATGGCGCCCGCCAGCAGCTCGACAAGCTGACGCGGGGCGTGCGACGCGAAGATATCGACGAGGCACAGGCCGCGCTGCAGGCCGCCACCGCCGAGGTGGCGCTGGCCGAACGGGAACTGGCGGATCTCTCTATCGTCGCCACCCGCAGCGGCCGGCTCGACAGCCTGCCCTATCACCTCGGCGAGCGGGTGGCAGTCGGTGCCGTGCTGGCCGCGATCCAGGCGGATCAGGCCCCCTATGCCAGGGTCTATGTGCCCGAGCCCTCCCTCGCCGGCTATGGCGTCGGCCAGCCGGTGCGGGTGCAGGTGGACGGGGTGGCCGAGCCCTTCACCGGCCGGCTGCGCTGGATCTCGAAAGAGCCGGCCTTCACCCCCTACTACGCTCTCAACGAGCGGGATCGGGCCCGACTGGTCTACCTGGCGGAGATCGATCTGCCGGCGACGGCGCAGGATCTGCCGAGCGGTCTGCCGCTGCAGGCCGAGCCTGCCGGTGCAGGGGCCGGCCATGAGTGAGCTGGCGATCCGGGCGCTGGGGGTGAGCCGCCGCTTCGGTAATTTTCTGGCGGTGGACGGGCTGGATCTCTGCGTGCCAAAGGGGCAGATCCACGGCTTTCTCGGCCCCAACGGCTGCGGCAAGTCCACCACCCTGCGCATGCTGACCGGCCTGCTCACCCCCTCGGCGGGGGAGGTGGAAGTGCTGGGGCTGAGCATCCCCCGCGAGGCCGAGACCCTGCGCCGGCGGATCGGCTACATGACCCAGAAGTTCTCCCTCTATGATGAGCTGACCGCCTGGGAGAACCTGGAGTTCATGGGGCGGATCCACGGCATGGGCGGCGCCGGGCTGGCCGCCCGTCTGCACGAGCTGCTCGCCACCTATGAGCTGGCGCCGCTGGCACGGCAGCGGGCCGGCGCCATGAGCGGCGGCCAGAAGCAGCGGCTGGCGCTGGCGGCGGCGGTGATCCACCAGCCGGCGCTGCTGCTGCTCGATGAACCCACCTCGGCGGTGGACCCGCAGAACCGGCGCGATTTCTGGGAGAAGCTGTTCGACCTGAGCGAAGGAGGTACCACCATTCTGGTCACCACCCACTACATGGACGAGGCGGAACGCTGCCACCAGCTGGCCATCATGGAGGCGGGCCGGGTACGGGCCCAGGGGGCGCCACAGGCGCTGATGGATGCCATGAGCACCCGGGTGGTGGAGGTGCAGGCTGCCGACCTGCGGCTGCTCAAGCAGCAACTGGTGCAGCTGGCGCCGGTGCGCTCCGCCGCCCAGCTCGGCCAGCGCCTGCGGGTGCTGGTGGACAAGGAGCTGGCAGAGCCGGTGGCCTGGCTGCAGCAGGCCTGCCCGGCGCTGGCTGGTGCGAGCCTGGCGCTGGTCAGGCCGAGTCTCGAAGATGTGTTCGTCAGCTGCACCGGTCAGGAGCCAAGGGCATGAACAGTCTGCGACGGCTCTGGGCCATTACCCAGAAAGAACTGCGCCAGCTGGCCAGAGACAGACTGACCTTTGGCATGGTGGTGATGATCCCGTTGATCCAGCTGCTGCTGTTCGGCTACGCCATCAACACCGACGTACGCCAGATCCCGGTGGGACTGGTAGACATGAGCCAGAGCGTGCCGGGCCGGCTGCTGGTGGAGGCGGTGAAGGCGAGCCAGGTGGTGCACATCAAGCAGCAATATGTCGGGGTGCAGCAGGCCGAAGCCGCGCTGACCCGGGGCGAGGTGCGCGCCGTGCTGGTGCTGCCCGCCGATCTGAGTCGTCGGCTCAGCGCCGGCGAGACGGCGGGCCAGTGGCTGGTGGATGGCTCGGACACCATGATCGCCGGCGCCCTGCTCGGCCTTCGCAACATGCCGCTCTCGGATCTGAGGCCCGACCTCAAGCCGGTACCGCCCACCTTCGAGACCGTGCTCTACTTCAACCCGGCGCGCCGCTCGGCGGTCAACATAGTGCCCGGCCTGCTCGGGGTGATCCTCACCATGACCATGATCATGTTTACCTCGGCGGCCATAGTGCGGGAGCGGGAGCGCGGCAATCTGGAGCTGCTCATCACCACCCCGGTCAGCTCGATGGAGCTGATGCTGGGCAAGATCCTGCCCTATATCGGGGTGGGGCTGATCCAGGTGGCCATCATCCTCGGTCTTGGCCACTTCATCTTCGCGGTGCCCATCAACGGCGCCCTGAGCCAGGTGCTGCTGGCGACCCTGCTGTTCATCGCCGCCAGCCTGACCTTGGGGCTGCTCATCTCCACCCTGGCGCAGACCCAGCTGCAGGCGATGCAGATGACGGTGTTCATCCTGCTGCCCTCGATCCTGCTGTCGGGCTTCATGTTTCCCTACGAGGGGATGCCGCTGCCGGCCCAGTGGATTGCCGAGGTGCTGCCGGCCACCCACTTCATGCGGCTGATCCGGGGCATAGTGCTGCGCGGTGGCGAGCTTTCCGAGCTGTTGCCGGACGTGCTCTGGCTGGCGGGTTTCACCCTGCTGGTGCTGACTCTGGCCGCCCATCGCTTCAAGAAGAGTCTGGATTGATGCCCCGCGAGGGGTGAGCACCTGGCTGCAGTCTGTTAACGGCTGGCGGTGCGGGCCAGGGTGCGGTAGTCGCCGAGCACCGGCAGCCCCAGCAGGTGGCGGCGCAGCATGTCGAGGGCGGCGAAGGCGAGGATCCGGCGGCCGCTGTCGGGATCCGGGTGGCTGACCTTGAGGGTCTGGCCGTGCAGTTGCCCGTCGGCGCAGAGCAGCAGCGGCACGCCGTCCGGGCCTGCCCGGCCCAGAGTCAGGCTCAAAGGGGCCGCAGGCGCCGCCAGTTGCATCAGGTCATCGCTCAGGGTGTGGCTGAAGCCGGCCGCCAGGGCCGGGTGCTCGTGACACATGGCCAGCAGGGCGCCCCGGCTCTCCCCTTCCAGCAGCGTCAGCGGTTTATCTCCCAACAGATCCAGGATCTGCCGCGCCGGCTCCTCGTCTCCCCGTCCCACCAGCCAGGGCTCGATGGCCGTGAGCAGCCGCGCCTCGGCGGCGTCCATGTCTGCCGCCGAGGCTCCGTGGCCGATGAGCTTGAGCTCGATGAGCGGCATGGAGGAGCGGTAGCCGAGCTCGATACCGGCGGGCCAGGGGGCGGCATCCAGCATGTCGCTGAGGGCCGACTCCGAGACGCCAAACGTGTAGAAGCGGCGCAGTTCGGTGTCACTCTCTGCGCCGGCCAGTGCCTTGAGGCGCGGCAAGATCTGTTCGCGCACCATCTGCTTGAACTCGAACGGCACGCCCGGGGTGAAGAAGAGTCGGCTCGGGCCCGCCTGCACCAGGAAGCCACAGGCGGTGCCCACCGGGTTGTCGAGGATCTCGCACGCCTGCGGCAGCCAGGCCTGCTTGGCGTTGCTGGCTGGCATGGGTCGGCCACGGCTGGCGTAGCGCGCTTCGATAGTGGCGAGCCAGTGGGGGAAGAGGGTGAGCGGCTGGTCAAAGGCCTCGGCCGCCGCCTGGGCGGTGAGGTCGTCGGCGGTGGGGCCGAGCCCGCCGCACACCAGCACTACCTCGGCGCGGGCGGCACTCTCTTGCAGCACAACCTTCAAGTCCTTGAGGTTGTCCCCCACGGTGACGCGGCGGCGCACCTGCCAGCCCTGCTCCAGCAGGAGGGCGCTGAGCCAGGCGGCGTTGGTGTCCACCACCAGGCCCGTCACTATCTCGTCGCCAGTGCTGATGATTTCGATGCGCATGAAGGGCTCCTCGGGGCTGGCGGTGGGGTTGGGGTGGCCACCTGGGTGGCCGGCTCCATCAGGGCTTGTTGTGTTCGAAGTAGTAGCTGATGCGGGTGCGTGGATTGAGGTACTCAAACACCGCCGGCGGTAGTCGCTTGGGGTGGATCACCTTGGCGATGGAGAGCTCGGCCTGCTGCAGGTCGATGATGGCCGCCTCCTGGCGCGGAATGCGCGGATCGTACACCAGCACCGAGGGGTAGAGCAGGCGAGAGGTGTTGACCGACATCACCAGCCCCACCTGACCGTTGGAGAGCTGCACCACGCTGCCCGGCGGGTAGATCCCCATCAGCCGGATCAGCATGCCGAGGTAGTCCGGGTTGAACTGGGCCTTGCGCTGCTTGTAGAGACCGCTCAGGGCCGAGTAGGGCACCTTGGCCTGCATGTGGCAGAGGTTATCGTACTCGTTGATCAGCGACACAATCTGGGTCAGCGGGTCGAGCTGCCCCTTCTTGAGCCCCTCCGGCCCGCTGCCGTCCAGGTATTCGTGGTGGTGCAGCACGATCCCCTTCGCCTCGGCCGGGAAGTCCTTGGCCAGGTTGAGCAGATCCAGTCCGTAGCGCGGGTGCTGGGCCATCAGGTTGCGCTCGGGCTTGGTCAGCGGCTCGGTCTTGCGCAGGATCTGGCTCGGGATCTTCAGCTTGCCGATGTCGTGGAACAGGGCCCCCATGCCGACCCGGCGGATTTCGTCGGCCGACATGTTGCACTCCTTGGCCAGCAGCATGCTGAGCACGCTGACGTTGAGGGAGTGGAAGTAGAGGTTGTTGCCATCCTCGCTGTCGGAGACCAGGTGCAGCACCATCTCGTCCACCGACAGCAACTGCTCGGTCATGGCATTGATCAGCTCCTGCGCCTCGCCGATGGCGTTGAGGGGGCGAGACTGGATCTTGCCCATCACGTTGCGCACCTGGGCCAGCGACTGCTGGAACTGCTTCTCGCACGGCTGCAGGTCGCGGCGATACTGCTGCAACTGCTCGATGCGGCGCTCCTTCTCCTGCTGCATCTCGGCCTGACGCTGGGCCGTGTCTGGCGCCTCCTGCGGCTGGGTCTGAACCTGGTTCAGCGGCTTGGGCGGGGCGTCGCTCTTGTCCGGGATGATGGTCACCAGCTTGAGACCGAGCCGGCGAATGAGCTCGATCTCCTCTTCGTTCTTGAGTTTGAAGCTGGAAAACAGGAAGGGGTGTTCGCGCCAGCCAAGTGGCAGAGAGACGTAATTGCCGACTTGCAGCCGGTCTACTGAAATCTTGATACCTGTCATTGTCTTGGATGCGAGAGACACATTGAGCCGTATGCTAGTCAAAGGTGGGGGTGAATACAAAAGGTATCTGATGACAGGGTAGTCGCTTTATTATAGGCTTCTGGATGTCCAGACATATTTACCGATGCAGTACAGGGAGTAAGCATGCCGATCAAGATCCCGGATCAGTTACCCGCCGCCGAAGTGCTGGGGCAGGAGAACATCTTCGTGATGACGGAGTCCCGGGCCGTCACCCAGAACATTCGCCCGCTGCGGGTGCTCATCCTCAACCTGATGCCCAAGAAGATAGAGACCGAGATCCAGCTGATGCGGATGCTCTCCAACTCGCCGTTGCAGGTGGACGTGGATCTGCTGCGCATCGACGATCGAGAGTCGAAGAACACCCCCCAGGCACACCTAGAAAACTTCTATCACGACTTCGAACAGGTGCGGGGCAACAACTACGACGGCATGATCATCACGGGGGCGCCGCTCGGGCTGGTGGAGTTCGAGGAGGTGGTCTATTGGCCGCGTGTCGTCGAGATCATCGAGTGGTCCCATCAGCACGTCACCTCCACCCTGTTCCTCTGCTGGGCGGTGCAGGCGGCGCTGAAGGCTCTGTACGGCATGGAGAAGCAGACCCACGGCGAGAAACTCTCCGGGGTCTATCGTCACCACAGGCTCGATGAACACGAGCCGCTGCTGCGCGGTTTCGACGATGAGTTCGTGGCGCCTCACTCCCGTTATGCGGCGTTTGACGGAGATCTTATCCGCGCCAACACGGATCTGCAGATTTTTGCCGAATCGGCAGAGGCGGGGGTCTATCTGGCGGCTACCAAGGATTGTCGCCAGGTGTTCGTCACCGGTCATCCCGAATACGATGCGCTGACCCTGGATGGCGAGTATCAGCGGGATCTGGCCGCCGGGCTTGAGCCCGTCATTCCGGTCAACTACTACCCGAACAACGACCCGAGCCAGACCCCGCGCGCCAGCTGGCGCAGCCACGGCCACCTGCTGTTTGCCAACTGGCTCAACTACTACGTCTACCAGCTCACCAGCTATCGGGTGGAGGATATCGGCAAGGTCTTCACCTACGACCAGGGTGGCAAGTAATCAGGCGTACTGCTCCAGCCGCTCGGCCAGCTGGTCGAGCCATTGGCGGTGGCAGGCCAGGGTGAACGCCTTGGGTCTGTGAGCCTTGATGGCGGCCATCGCCTCCTGTCGGGGCTGGCCCAGGCTCATCATCAGAGCCGCCGTCACCAGCCCGGTGCGACCGCTGCCGCCCTTGCAGTGGATGGCCAGGTGCTGCCCCTCGCGCAGCAGGGCCAGCAGCTGCGGCAGCGTCTGTTGCCAGGCGAGCTCGAAGGTGGCGTCGGGGGCCTGGTCATCCTCGATGGGCAGGTGAAACCAGCGCAATCCCTCGCGCTCGACCGCCTCGCCAAGGTGGGCCAGCTCGAGGCGGGCCAGTTCGGCGTCAGTCATCAGCGTGATGACGGCGCGGGCGCCGGCCAGCCTGAGCTGATCGAGGGCCAGCGGCAACGCAACCTGCTGGGTGCCGGGGCAGGGGGTCAGCAGCAGCTGGCCGTCGAGGCGCGGCACCTCCTGGCTCCAGAAGGGGTGGGAGGGGTGCATAAAGCTCCTTATGAAGCCAGTGGCTGCGGGCGTGAGCCGGGTTTTGAGTGCGCCAAAGCATAGGGGGCGCGGCCCCGATGTCAATCTGCGTTGTGTTCAGCCCGGTTTACGGGCAGAGTCTAAAAAATTGAGCGGTTCAAGGAGTAAAGATGAGAAACCTGGATCAACTGGATTTGGATATCCTGGCCCATCTGTTTCGCGATGCGGGCATGACCAACAAGGATCTGGCCGCGCTGGTCGGGGTGGCACCGTCCACCTGTCTGGAGCGGGTGCGCAAGCTGCAGCAGGATGGGGTGCTCAAGGGCGCCCACTGCGAGGTGGATTACCAGGCGCTGGGGGGTCACATCCAGGCCATGGTATCCCTGCAGCTGGCCCGCCACAGCCGCCAGATCATCGATGCGTTTCGCGATGCCATCCTGGCGCTGCCCGAGGTGATCAGCCTGTTCCACATGGGGGGCAAGGATGATTTCCTGGTGCATCTGTGCGTCTCTGACACCGAACACCTGCGCAACTTCGTGTTCGATCACTTCACCTCCCGCGAGGAGGTGGTACACCTCGAGACCTCGCTGGTGTTCGAGCACAAGTTCAGCCGCTCGCTGCCCTGCTTCCTCAACACCTGATACCTGTTGCCTTTCACAAAAAACCCGCCAATCGGCGGGTTTTGTTTTAGGGCGCTCAGTTCAGCGCGGTGCGGGTGTCCGGCGCCGTCCGGTAGAGCCCCTGCTGATAGGCGAGGCTGCCCCAGAGCGCGAGGCCGAGGGCCGCGTCCTTCATGGTGGCAGGTTGTGGCGCCGGGGTGAGCGTCTCTGTCGCATCCTCATAGATGAAGCCTTCCGGCGCCCGCTCCGGCTGCAGGATCACCACGTCCTTGCCGCGCATCAGGGCGAAGTTCTTGTCGTACTGCATGATGGCGCGGCCCGGCCAGTCGGCGGGCATGCGGGTCAGATCCTTGCCGAGCATGGGATAGTCGGCGCTGATCCCCATCAGGGAGAGCAGGGTCGGTGCCATGTCGATCTGGCTGATGATGCGGGGATCCTGTCTCGGCGCTATGCCGTCACCCACGATCACCCCCGGAATGTGGAAGCGGGGGATGGGCACCAGGCTGGCGCCGCTGACCCGGCTGTCGTGATCGGCGATGACCAGGAACAGGGTGTCTTTCCAGTACTCCGAATTTCTCGCCTTTTTGAAGAACTCGCCGATGGCGTAGTCCGCATACTTGGCTGCGTTGTTGCGGGTCTGCTTGGGCTGTTCATAGAGGGCGATGCGATCGTCGGGAAACTCGAACGGATCGTGGTTGCTCGAGCTGAACACCAGGCTGAAGAAGGGTTTGCCCTGTTTGTGCAGAGCCTGGAAGGTCTGGTCGGCCTTGGCCATCAGATCTTCGTCAGAGGCACCCCAGGAGCCCTCGAACACCGGGTTCTTGAAGTCCTTCTGCTCGACGATGGTGGTGAAGCCGTTGCCGAGGAAGAAGCTGCGCATGTTGTCGAAGTGGCTCTCGCCGCCGTAGATGAAGCTGGTGTCGTAGCCCCGCTGCTTGAGCAGATCGGCGATGGTGAAGAAGTTGGTCTGGCTCTTGCCAAGCTTGACCACGGCCTGGGCCGGGGTCGGCGTGAAGCCGGTCAGCACCGCCTCTATGCCGCGCACCGAACGGGTGCCGGTGGCGTAGAGCTGCTCGAACGCCCAACCCTGTTTCGACAATGCATCGATGTTGGGGGTGAGCGGCAGGCCGCCAAGGGAACCGACGAACTGGGCGCCCAGGCTCTCCTGCAGCAGGATCACCAGGTTCTTCGGCTTGCCGCCGTAGCTGGCCTCGTTGAAGGTCTGGCTGGGCAGGGTGTCGGAGCTGAATTCATGGGATTCGCGGCCGCTCTCCTGGCGAACCAGCTCCAGAATGCGCTGACGGGGCAGCTCGCCGTAGAACTGGCCGGCATCCTCCTCGGCCCGCATCTGCTTGATGGCGAAGAACAGGGAGTAGGAGGAGTTGACGGTGAGCGCATTGACCAGGGGATCGCTGGCAAACGCCACCATGGCCGGGTTGAGGGCGCGATGGCCCAGGCTGGAACGGGCACCGAGAAAACCGATGGCCAGGATCAGCAGGGCAAACGCCGGACGCAGATACCAGCGCGGGAAGCTGATGCCGCGCAAAAGGCGGCCGCTCAGCCACCAGCCGCCCGCCAGCACGGTGCAACTGAACACCAGCGCCAGCAGCAGCTCGCCCTTGCGGCCGGTCCACAGCATGGCGAACACCTCTTTGGGATAGATGAGGTACTCCACGTAGAGGCGGTTGGGCCGCACCCCGTACTCGGTCACGAAGGAGGGGGTGGAGATCTCCAGGAAGAGCAGCAGCCAGAGCCCCAGGGTCAGCCAGACCCGGATGAACTGCAGCTAGGCACGGCCCACGGCATGGGGGCCGGCCAG
This sequence comes from Aeromonas sp. A35_P, assembly GCF_002259925.1. Taxonomy (NCBI): domain Bacteria; kingdom Pseudomonadati; phylum Pseudomonadota; class Gammaproteobacteria; order Aeromonadales; family Aeromonadaceae; genus Aeromonas; species Aeromonas sp. A35_P. The sequence continues at coordinate 9,930 of NZ_NEVB01000191.1, forward strand.
CAGCAGGGTGAACACGGCGGGCACGCCCCATAGCCAGCAGAGGGTGGCGAAGTCGACCCGCACTCCCTGCAGCAGCATCTCCTGCCAGCCGGCGACGGCGTCGACCCGCTCCAGCTGCCAGAGGCCGAGCGCGAGCCGACTGATGGAGAGAGAGACGAGCGCGATCAATGAAAAAACGGCGATGGGCCAAAACGGTCCCAGCCATCGTCTGATAGTGGTCATTGTTGTTCCTACAAGCCTGTTTGCACCCGTCCACGGGCGCATTGTTTTTATATTGCAGGGTTATGACAGTGGTGGCGGGCAAAGGTTGCGTCGGAAGCGTGCGAAAGCGCAACTTTTGGCACGTTTTATGATTTTTCTGTGATGGCGGACAAGGGTTGCAGACAGCAGAAACGACTGGAAAAACTGTGATCCTGCCTGCAAAGCGAGGGCGGGGGCTTATCTATAATGGCGCCGATTTTTCTCAATCGGAGCCGAAGGGATGCCGGTCTTTATCGATGTGGAATATTTGCAGGGGTGGAGCCTGTTCGTGGTGCTCTCGGACGGTACCACGGGGGCGCTGGATCTCGCCCCCTGGCGCACCCAGCCGCTGTTCGCGGCGCTGGATTCGGAGCGACGCTTCGCCCGGGTCTTCATCAATCGTCATCATCAGTTGGAGTGGCCCGCCGGCTGTACTCTGTCGGCTCACGAGGTCTATCACCTGATCAAGCCCATCGATGAGCGGGAGGCCTTCAGCTAACTCCCTGTTTTTGTGAGCCATCACAAGATTCCTGTAAAGGGAATGTTTGAGCGTTTGCCTTCCTCACCCAATTTGGGTAAAACCTGCGCAACATTTTGCCAACCCTAGCCTGGTTTCGCTTCTCAGGGCTTGCCGCCATCGTGCCGCAGGCCTTTTTTGCAGCCTGACGGCAAACCTTCCAGCAGCTGAATGGTTTGGCGATTGGAATTAAAACAACAACATAAACAGAGAGATAAGGAAAGAGTATGGCTTGTCATATGCGCACCCCGCTGGCCCTGCTGGTGGGTGGCCTCGCCTGTCACGGCGCCGCCGGTCAGGAGGCCGTCCAGCAACTGGAACCCATGGTGGTGGTCGCCAGTCGCCCCGCCAGTACCCTGGAGGTGACCCTGGATCCCAAGAAACCGGGCTCCCCCATGCCGGCGGCCGACGGCGCAGGTTACCTCAAGAACGTCACCGGCATGAGCATGGTGCGCAAGGGGGGGCTGGGTGGCGATCCCGTGCTGCGGGGGATGGGCATGTCCCGCCTCAACGTGCAGATGGATGGCGGCATGCTGGCCGGCGGCTGCGGCGGCCGGATGGACCCGCCCACTGCCTACGTTTTTCCTCAATCTTTTGACCGGATCCGGGTGCTGAAGGGGCCACAATCCCTCGAGCAGGGAGCGACCCTGGCGGGGACCGTGCTGTTCGAGCGGGACAGACCCGAATTCACCGCCCCCGGCGTCAAGGCCGAGGCGTCGGCGCTCTATGGCAGCTTCGGGCGCGACGACCAGATGCTGGATGCCACCGTGGGGGCGCCGCAGGGCTATCTGCGCGGCCAGTTCACCCACTCCGACAGCGATGACTACCGTGACGGCCACGGCGACAAGGTGCGCTCCTTCTACCGACGCGAGAACGGCACCGCCCAGCTTGGCTGGACGCCCAGCGAGCACACCTGGCTCGAACTCACCGCCGAGCGCAGCAACGCCCGCGCCGCCTATGCGGATCGCACCATGGACGGCCCCATGTTTGACCGCGAATCCTTCGGCCTCAAGCTCAGGCAGGAGCAGATCACCACCCACTGGCAGCGCAGCGAGCTGACCCTGTGGGACAACGACATAGACCACATCATGGACAACTTCAGCCTGCGGCCGAACAGCGGCATGAAGATGCTCTCCAACCCGGATCGGCGCAACACCGGCGGGCGCTGGGCCAACGACATCGCCCTGCCGGCCGACTGGCTGCTGACCGCCGGGTTCGATGCCAACCGGGATCAGCACAGGGCCCGCAGCGGGGTGGATTACGCCAGCCAGCCGCGCCAGCGCACCCTGCGTTTCGAGCAGCAGGGGGGCTTTGCCGAGCTGGGCCGTCAGCAGGGGGCCCACAGCTACAAGGGGGGCTACCGGCAGGACAGGGTCGAGACCACCCGTTACGGCGCGGGGGATCAGACCCTCTACAGCGATACCCTGACCCTGGACAGCGGCTTTGGCCGCTACGAATACCAGTGGTCGCCGGCCTGGTCGAGCTACCTGGCCTGGGGTCAGGCCAAGCGTGCGCCAGACTACTGGGAGCGCAGCAAGGACAGCGTGCCCTTCACCCTCAACCCCGAGCGCAGCCGCCAGTGGGATGCGGGGCTGGCCCTGCGCAGTCGCGATCTGGACCTGACCCTCTCCCTGTTCAGCGCCGACATTCAGGACTACCTGCTCTATAACAACAAGTCGAACAAGGTGCGCAACATCGATGCCCAGACCCGCGGCGGCGAGCTGGAGGGGCGCTGGCAGTTTGCCGAGCAGTGGCGTCTCGATGGCGGCCTGGCGGTGGTCTATGGTGAAAACCGCAGCGACAACAAGCCGCTGGCCCAGATGCCGCCCCTCGATGGCAAGCTGGCGCTGGGCTGGCAGCCGGCCGAGGCGTGGAACCTGACCCTGCTGGGCCGCGCCGTGGCCGCGCAGGATAGGGTCGATGTGGGCTCCGGCACCGTAGCCGGCCAGGATCAGGGGGAGACGCCTGGTTTCTTCACTATGAACCTGAGCGCAGCCTGGCAGTTCCAGTCGGGCTGGCAGCTGTCGGCCGGGGTCGACAACCTGTTCGACACCTTCTACTACGAGCACCTCTCCAAGTCGGTGCACGCCAGTCAGGCCGGGCTGGGCTACGAGCAGGTGGGGCGCATCCCGGAGCCGGGCCGTGCCTACTGGCTCTCCCTCAGCTACCGCTTCGCCTCGGCTGGCGTGCTCTGAGCAGGGATTGGGTAACCGGCTGAATCAGGTAACGTTTTCAGTCACAGACCCGTGCGGGCTGGGTCGCTATCATGGCCCCAGTGCGGCGCTTTGGGCGTCGATACCACCACAGCGGGAACATAACAATGAAACAAGGAACGTTGCGTCGTGGCGGCCTCATCGGGGCCGCCCTGTTACTGACGGCTTGCGGCAGCGGAGGCGGGAGCGGTTCCAGCGAGCCCCAGCCCCCGGTCACCAACCCGCCGCCGGCCACCGCCAGCCGCGCCTGCTACGGCAATGACCAGCCGGCCTGCAACCTGCGCACCTATCAGGTGATGGTGGAGTCCTTCGTCGACGGCGACGGCAGCGCCAACTACGGCGTCGGCTACGGTCCCTCCCAGCACAACGGCGATCTGCAGGGGATCATCGACAGCTTGGACTACATCAAGAGCCTCAACGTCAACGCCATCTGGCTGACCCCGGTGTTCGACTCCTGCGCCGGCCAGGGCGGGGACGACAGACTGGATGCCACCGGCTACTTCGCCTGCGACTTCTTCAACGTGGACCCCAACTTCGGCAGCAACGCCCAGCTTAAAAAATTGGTGGACGGGGCGCATCAGCGCGGTCTCTACGTCTTCCTCGACGGGGTATTCGGCCACGTGGGCAAGGTGGGGGTGAGCAAGCCCTCCCCCGCGGGGCGCCTGCCCGCCCTCAAGAGCGGCGGTGCCGGGTATCCCGGCCAGCTGGTGGATTACAGCCAGCCCGAGAGCCTGGCCTACTTCAAGGAGGTGGCCCGCTACTGGGTCGAGCAGTACGGCATCGACGGCTGGCGCCTCGATCAGGCCTATCAGCTCGATCTTGACGACTGGCGCGCCATTCGCCGCGAGGTGGAGCGGGCCAGTGCGGCGCGCAAGGCCGCCGGCCAGCAGTGGGGCACCCTCGGCTATATGGTCGGGGAAGTGTGGAAAGGGGCCGACGAGATCCGCGCCCAGGCGTACGGGCCGAGCGACAACCCGGCGCTCTCCTCGGCGTTCGATTTCCCGCTGCGCTACGGCCTGGTGCAGGCGTTGGCGGTGGAGGAGTCCGGCAAGGGCGGGCAGGGGGCCAGCGTGCTCGACGCCAGCTGGAACAAGGTGGAGAACTACCCGGATCACGCCATGCCGAACTTGATGCTGGGCAACCACGATCTGGTGCGCTTCGGCGATCTGCTGGAGCGCGGCAACTTCAATCCGGCGGACTACTGGCTGCGCCACAAGGCGGCCTTCAGCTTCCTGGCGGCCCGCTCCGGCCCCATCACCCTCTACTACGGCGAGGAGTTTGGCGACGAGGTGCCAGGCTTTGCCAATCAGGTGGGGGGCGACTGCGCCGCCCAGGGGCTCTGTGACGATCACGTGGCCCGCAGCGATGGCAAGGTGCCCGGTGTCACCGGTTTCGTGCCGAGCAGCGAGCAGGGCGAGCTGAAACAGTGGCTCAGCCAGCTGCTGGCCCTGCGCGCCGCCCACCCCGCCCTCTATCAGGGGGAACGGGTCAAGCTGGTGGCCGAGGGCAGCGTCTATGGCGACATCAAGCAGACGGCGGCGGAGCAAGTAGTCTACCTGCTCAACGTCTCCACCACGCCCCAGCGCTATGCGGTGCCGGCCAGCAAGTTGCGCAGTGGCAGCGCCCTGGTGGATCTGCAGAGCGGCGAGCGCCTGGCCATCGGTGGCAGCAGCGTGACGGTGGATTTGCCGCCGCTCACCGGCCGCTTCCTGCTGGTGCGTTGAGGCTGGTAAACAACAAGGGCTCCGTGATGGAGCCCTTGTTCATTGGGACGTTACTTCTCGATGCCGCTGCCGAGCTCGTCCTGATGAGGATCGGCCCGGCCGTTGCCGTGCCGCCAGCTCTCCAGTCGGTTGTGTACCCCGCGGCGCAGGCCTTTGAAGCTGGTCTCCAGGTAGTCCACCCCCACCAGGATGGAGAGGGTGACGCCGGTGAGCAGCAGCGCCTGGTGCAGCATCTGCATGCCGATGAGGGCGCCGAGGGCGGCCAGCATCCAGACGGTGGCAGCGGAGGTGACCCCCAGTACCTGGCCATCCCGGGTCATCATCACCCCGGCGCCGAGAAAGCCGATGCCGGTGATGAGCTGGCCCAGCACCCGCGCCTGATCGGCACTCTGGGGGCTGACGGCGGCACCGATGGCGAGAAAGCAGTAGGTGCCGAGGATGATGAGCGAGGAGGTGCGGATGCCGACCGGCTTGCCGCGCAGCTGCCGCTCCAGCCCCACCAGGGTGCCGCACACCAGACAGACCAGGATGTTCTCCCAGCCAAGGGGCGCTATGTCCCACCAATCAGTCGTCATCATATCCACCTCTGCTCTCGATGCTTGTTATCCGGCCGCGCTCTGCCCCCGGTTCTCCAGCCGTTGGCGGAAGGCCCGGGCGAGGCGCTCGTAGAGGTCCTTTGCCTCTCTGTCCTCAATATCGCCACGTATCCAGGGATTGTCGATGATTTCCAGCAGCACGCAGTCACGCCCCTGCTGGCGCAGATCGACCCCGAACAGGCCGTTGCCGAGCTGATGAACGGCGCGGCGGGCGGTCTGCAACACCCGCTCCGGTACCTCGTTGAGCGGCAGTGCCTCGATGCGGCTCATGTCGAGGGGGTGCTTGCGGCGGCGGATGCGGTTGCCGGGTTCGGGGCGGAAGCGGCGGCAGGCAAACAGCGGCGAGCCGTCGAGAAAGCCGATGCGCCAGTCGAACTCGGCGGGGATCCGGCTCTGTACCAGCAGCAGGGCGGAGCGCCCCAGCCCTTCGTCCAGCAGGCGGGAGAGCTGCTGCTCGTCGCTGGCCATGGCCAGATCGCGCCCCTGCGCCCCGTCGGGTACCTTCACCATCAGCGGCAGGCCGAGCCGCTGCACCAGCTCGTCCACGTGGTGGCGGCCGCGGCGGGTCACCACCATGGTGGGCGGCATGGGCACGCCGCTGCGCACCATCAGCTCGTAGAGGTAGAGCTTGTTGCTGCAGGCGAGGATGGCGCGGGAGCTGTCGATCACCGGCATCTTGAGCTGCTCGGCGCGGCGGGCAAATTCGAAGGTGTAGTGGCCGACCGCGGTCTCGGAGCGCAGCCAGAGGGTGTCGAACTCCGGCAGCCGCTCGATGGCGGACGGCGCCAGGATCTCGGCCCGGATCCCCTGGGCCGCGGCCGCCTGGACGAAGCGATCCAGCGCCAGCGCATCGCTGCTGGCACGGCCGTCGTTGGGGTCGACCAGGATGGCGAGCTGGTAGAGCGGCGCCGCCTGCTCCTCGTCACCCGTGCCCACCAGCGCCTGGGCGTGGTGCAGCATCAGCGTCTGCTCGCTTGGGCTCAGTGCCAGCGGCGACAGGCTCTGCTGCTGGCGCACCGACCAGCCGTGGCGGCCGCGCTTGAGGGTCAGCTCCTGCAGCGGCAGCTGGCTCAGGCCGTAGTAGTAGCGGGCCAGCCCCGCCAGCTCGCTCTGCTCGCACTGGCCGAAGATGGCGCGCACCCGGATCCGATCCTCGCTCTGCTGGGCCAGCCAGCCCTGCAGCTTGCGCCACAGCTTGGCCGGCGGCTGCTGGGGTTGCAGCTGGCTGATGACCTGCAGGCCCGGCAGGCAGTGATGACCGCGGGCCTGGGCCAGCAGCGAGCAGTAGTAGCCGGCGCCGAGGTGCTCCAGATTGCGGCAGAGGTTGATGATGCGGGGGCGGCCGCCGGTGGTGGGCACCCCGTGTTGCAGGTAGGTGCGGGCGGTCAGCAGATAATCGGCATGGCAAGGCCAGTCGCCCAGCTCTTCGACGATGACGTAGGTACTCATTTTTTCGGCTCCACAGATGAAACTGCCTTAAGCGGCAGGATCCCCAGTGGGCTTCGATGCACCGACAAGCACGACAATGGCGCGAGGGGAAACAAGAGGTTACAGTGCCTAATATGCCGCCTTGGTAACTTGTGATACAAGTCGCATTTTTGGTGATGAAGATAAATAACCGAACAAGGATTCCCCGTGTTGACCGTGCGCGCGGCCCGGACCGATGATCTGGGCGCCATCGTTAAGCTGGAACGCTACTGTTTTCCCCCCGAAGTCGCCTTTGGCCGCAGCCGCTGGCACTATCTGCTGACCCAGGCCAAGGGGCGCACCTTGCTGGTGCTGGACCAGCAGGAGCAGCTGATGGGCTACCTCTGTTTGCTGGAGCACAGGGGCTGGGATCGGCTGATCATCCAGACCCTCGCCATCCGCTGGACCATCCGCCGCCAGGGCTGGGCCCGCCGCCTGCTGGAGCAGGTGATCCGGGAGGGCAAAGAGGCAGGCTGGGGGGCGATCCGGCTGGAGGTGGGCGATGCCAATGAAGAGGCGCAGGCGCTCTACCGCGGGCTGGGTTTTCGGCCAAGGCAGAAGCTGCTGGATTATTATGGCCACGGTCAGCATGCCCACCGGCTAGTGCTGAAGCTGGCCGGAGAGAGGAGAGAAGAGGAGAGGGGATGAGCTGCGACAACTGCCTCGCCACCGCCATCAGGGCCAAGCTGGGGCGCTGCCCGGTCTGCGCCGGCCAGACCTTCGCCATCGGCCTGGTCGGCTGGCTGGTCTGGTGGTGGTGTGGCGCCGACACCTCGGTCAATGCCCTCACCGGCCTGCTGTTCGCGTTGGGGGGCTCGGGCCTGTTCCTGCTCCACCTGCTGGTCTTCATCTGGCGCAAGGCGAGCGGGCGTGAATTGAGCGACGAATAGATAAGATTGATTTCAAACAGATAAATAACAATAGCGCTGTAGAAATGGAGGTTCAGATGATTGCAATGGTAACGGGCGCCTCGTCCGGTTTTGGTGAATCCATCAGCCGTCAGCTGGTGCAGGCGGGCTACCGGGTGATCGGCACCGGCCGCCGCGCCGAACGGCTGGCCGCCCTGGCCGACGAGCTGGGCGCCCAGTTCCTGCCGCTGGTGTTCGACGTGCAGAACAAGGCGGCCACCCGCGCCGCCATCGACGGGCTGCCGGCCGAGTGGCGCGAGGTGGATCTGCTGGTCAACAACGCCGGGCTGGCGCTGGGGCTGGAGCCGGCCCACAAGGCAGACCTTGAGGACTGGGAGCAGATGATCGCCACCAACATCAGCGGCCTGACCCTGCTCACCCGCCTGCTGCTGCCGGGCATGGTGACGCGCAATCGCGGCCACGTCATCAACATCGGCTCCATCGCCGGCACCTACCCCTATCCGGGCGGCAACGTCTACGGCGCCACCAAGGCGTTCGTGAAGCAGTTCAGCCTCAACCTGCGCGCCGATCTGGCGGGCACCGCCATCCGCGTCACCAACGTGGAGCCGGGTCTGTGCGGCGGCACCGAGTTCTCCAACGTGCGCTTCCACGGTGACGACGCCAAGGCGGCCACCGTCTATCAGGGGGTGCAGGCGATCCAGCCGGAAGACATCGCCAATACCGTGCTCTGGATCAGCCAGCAGCCGGCCCACGTCAACATCAACAGCATCGAGATCATGCCGGTGGCGCAGACCTTCGGCCCGCTCCATATCAGCCGTCGCTGATGGTTGCTGCGGATGAAATAAGAGAGGCTCCCCTGGGAGCCTCTCTGTTTTGGGGCCTGTTTACAGGCTCATGATCTTCTTGAACTCCTCCGGCGAATACTTCTGCTCGGTGCGTTTGGTGAGATCCGTCATCAGCTTGTAGCGCAGTTCCCTGGCCATCTGATAGCTCTTCTCCAGCTGGCCATAGGAGTAGTCGGATGCCAGCCCGATGGCGGTGGCCTTGTCGCCGGCATAGGCCTGCTTCAGGCTCTGGTCGAGCAGGGCCACCTCCTTGTAGAGCTTGCTGCTCTCCTTGCTCCAGACGCCGCGCAGCAGCGGCAGGTATTTGTCCGGATCGGCGCTGGCCAGCGCGGTCAGGCTGCGGAACTGCCAGTAGGCGGAATCATCGGAGTAGCTATCGCTGCCGGTGCGGTAGGGCAGGGGATAGGACTCCAGGGTGTTGTAGAGCGGCACCATCACGGATTCGGCCAGCACGCCGTAGCTCTGCCAGATAAGCCCCTGCAGCTCTTTGGGCATCTCCTTGCGCAGCTGGATGACGTGGGATTCGAGCTGGCGATCGATGCGGATCGGCCGCTCTGCCTTGCCCGCCAGCGGTGTGCCGTCATAGGTGGCGCTCAGCAGCCTGGCCACGTCCGGCACGGCGATGGGGGCGTCCGGCTTCATGAACAGCGGGTACTGCGCCTGCCGGGTTGGCTGCTGGTGAGAGGCCGTCAGCATCTGCTGGCCGAGCCACTCCCGGTCCACGTTGTAGGGGTCGGCAATCACCCCGAATGCCTTGGCGAAGTTGAACTCTTTCGGGTCGGCGTTATCCAGCAGTTTATGTTCGCGCACGAACTCCAGCAGTCTGGGCGAGTGCAGCACGTCGGCGCCGTCGAGATTGACGCCATGGATGCGCAGGCCGTTGGCCACCATGGCGTAGCTGTCGTCCGGCACCCGCACCGCGATCCAGTGGTGGCCGGAGCCGATCTCCATCAGCCAGGCCTCGTTCACATCCGCCAGATAGAGGCTGTTGCCCTCACCGGCGCCATATTGCTCCACATAGCGGCCGAGCAGCTCGACCCCCTCTTTGGCCGTCCTGGCCTGCGGCAGGATCAGGGTCGGGATGATGGCCTCGATGACCCCCTTCTCGATCAGCGGATCGGCCTTCTGGGCCTTGTCGTTGACCTCGGCGCTGGTGGTGGCCGAGATGGCGACGTTGGCCTCGTTGATGCCGCGCTCCTCGTAATACTTGCCGTCCGGGTCGCTGCCGGCGGCATCCCAGTCACGGATGGCGGAGTAGGCCAAGAAGGCTTTGGGCATGGGCACTTCCAGCCCGTTGCCCAGTTTCCAGGTCTTGCCCTCGTTTTGCTGCGCGGGCCGGAAGGCCAGGTACTTGTTCCAGTTGTTGACGCCAAAATCCTCGTTTCTGGCGATCATCACGCTGCCATCGGCACTGGCGCCCTTGCCGACGATGAGGCCGGTACAGGCGTCGGCACTGGTGCCAAGCAGGGTGAGCAGGGTGGCGGAGAGAAGACTCAAGGTGTGTTTTTTCATAGTTATGCCCGAAAGGTTGCGGTGGATGCGCGTCAGGGGGCGGGAGAAGCGGCCGGGAGTGACCGGACTGGGTCGGGGATCCGACGGTAGACAGGTCTGCATCTGGTTGATTTCGCAAACATATCATCCATAACGCTGCTTGCTTGCCCGATGGTGCGCCAAAATTGTATGCCTCGCTGGTTGTTTGTTTTGTGATCGGCAAGGCGTTCCTGCTGTTTATGTGGCACGGAGTTTTTGAGGTAGCTGTATGTGTCGAAAATCGGGATAAAAGCAGCGGATGAGTCATGATTCTGACGCCGTCATCTGGGCGGTGACCGACTGCAGGCCTGCCACGGTGGGGATCTCGACCAGCCTGACAAGTTGGCCTGCAACTTGCTGGTTTTATTGCCAATGATGGGGCCAGGCGCCTCATACCATCGAATCAGCGACCTCGTCATGCCGGTTTGGCATGCAGACTGGAGCCCCCATGGATATCAAACCCTACAGCCAGCAGCTTGCCCAGAGCGCCTCCAACAACCGCGCCCTCGCCACCCTCAGCAGCGCCGACAGCGGTCAGGGGGGCGGCGGCTGGGAAGATCTGGTCAACCTCTCCTCCCAGCGGATAACCGGCCAGGCCCAGCAGGCGCTGACCTATGAACACCTGGCCAAGAACAGCAAGTTGCCGCCGGCGCTCGACATGAGCTCCGACAAGGGGGGCGTGCTGCAGCAGCTGGTGGACAAGGCGCTCGGCTTTGATCGCAAGCAGTTCAACGAGATAGAAGAGAAGCTCAAGGCGATTGCCGACAACAAGCAGCTGAGCGCCGAGGAGCGGGCGGAGCAGAGCAAGCCGTTGAACGAACAGCGGGATGCCATGCTGCAGGATGCCATGGACCGCCTCACCGGCAAGAAGAGCAGCAAGGAAGAGAGCAAGAGCGCCTGAGTGGCGGAATGACTCGAACGGCAATCCATGGTCAGTGGGGGCAAGCCCTTGCCCCCGCTGACCACAGTGAATGATCTGCCCTGCCGGCAACCCGCATCCGCGGTGCAATCTGAGGGCGTGCCCGCGTTCTTTGACCTGTGGGGGCCACAGGCGCACAATCCCTCTGCATGCATTCAACCGAGGGCTCTGCCGTGTACAACTTCCAATATGCCAACCCCACCCGCGTCTGTTTCGGTGAAGGCCAGATCGCCAAACTGCCCGAACTGATCCCGGCCGGCAGCCGCCTGCTGGTGCTCTACGGCGGCGGCAGCATCAAGCAGAACGGGGTCTATGACCAGCTGACCCAGGCGCTGGCAGGCCGGGAGTGGCTGGAATTTCCCGGCATCGGCGCCAATCCCCAGTACGACCAGCTGATGGAGGCGGTGGATCTGGTCAAGCGCGAGCGCATCGACTTCCTGCTGGCGGTGGGTGGCGGCTCAGTGGTGGACGGCAGCAAGTTTGTGGCCGCCGCGGCCCGCTTCGAGGGGGACGATCCCTGGGAGATCCTGCTGCACAAGGCCCCCATCAAGGCGGCGCTGCCGCTCGGCTGCGTGCTGACCCTGCCGGCCACCGGTTCGGAGAGCAACCCGGCCGCCGTGGTGAGCCGGGGGGAGGCGAAGCTCTCCTTCATGAACCCGCTGGTGCAGCCGGTGTTTGCGGTGCTGGATCCCACCACCACCTACAGCCTGCCGCCGCGCCAGGTGGGCAACGGGGTGGTGGATGCCTTCGTCCACATCCTCGAGCAGTACCTCACCTTCCCGATGGGGGGCGAGGTGCAGGACCGGTTGGCGGAAGGCCTGCTGCAGGTGCTGGTGGACAACGGCCCGCGGGCGCTGGCGGAGCCCACCAACTACCAGGTGCGCGCCAACCTGATGTGGGCGGCCAGCCTGGCCCTCAACGGCCTCATCGGTCGCGGCGTGCCTCAGGACTGGTCCACCCACGCCATCGGTCACCAGCTCACCGCCCTGCACGGACTGGATCATGCCCAGAGCCTGGCGGTGGTGTTGCCCTCCCTGCTGCGGGAGCAAGCGGCCCAGAAGCAGGAGAAGCTGGCCCAGTTCGCCGAGCGGGTGTGGCACTCCAGCCGCGAGGACAAGGCGTTGCGCATCGAGGAGGCGATCATCCGCACCGAGCAGTTCTTCCAGCAGATGGGGGTGGGCACCCGTCTCGCCGACTATGGCCTGGATGCGCGCTGCATCCCGGGGATCTGCTCCAACCTCAAGCTGTTCGGCCTGACCGCCCTCGGGGAGCAGCAGGACATAGATCCGGACAAGGTCGCCAGGATCCTCTCCCACGCGCTGTAAGTCATCCTGGCAACCATGGTGGCGCGGATCCTCTCCCACGCTCTCTGATCACCGGCTGGTCAACGGAAAAGAAAACGCCCCGATCATCGGGGCGTTTTGCATGGTGGCGCCGGGCGCTTATTCGGCGCTGCGGTCCAGCTCTCGCTCCAGCGCCGCCGCCTTCTGGCGGGCCGGATGAGTGTTGAGCCGCTGCCAGTAAGCCTGCAGGTGCGGGAACTGAGCCAGCTGGCCGCTCTGGGCCAGCAGATCCACCAGGAAGGAGTTCAGGATGTCGGCGCCGGTGAGGCGATCGGCCACCAGATAGCGGCGGCTTGCCAGCACCTCGTTGAGATAACCCAGCACCTTGGCGCACTCGGCTTTGGCGTAGTCCGGCAGGAAGCGCATCGGGCTGCCGTCCTTGCGCACGAACATGTCGAGCAGCAGCGGCAGAATGCCCGAGCTCTCGGCGAAGTGGAGCCACTGCAGGTACTCGGCATAGTCCGGGCTGTCAGCGGCCGGCGCCAGCCGATCCGGGGCGTGGCGGGCGATCAGGTATTCGGTGATGGCGCCGGATTCTGCCAGTACCCGGCCATCAAACTCGATGACCGGCGACTTGCCGAGGGGGTGGACGGCCTTGAGCTCGGGCGGTGCCAGAAAAGTGGCGGCATCGCGCTGGTAGGCCTTGATCTCATAGGGCAGGCCCAGCTCTTCGAGCAGCCAGATGATGCGCTGGGAGCGGGATTTGTTCAGGTGGTGCAGGACTATCATGGATACCTCGACGCAGTGACAAGAAGCGGTAGTACGCAGCGGCGCGGCGACGGGTTCACTGCTGCAGCTAAAAAAAAAGCGGGCTGATGCCCGCTCGTTCAACGCCTGACTCAGGCCTCCAGCGCCTGATCCAGATCCGCCAGTATGTCCTCGATGGCCTCGATCCCTACCGACAGCCGGATCATCTCAGGTTTCACCCCGGCCTTGGCCTGCTCCTCTTCGCTCAGCTGGCGATGGGTGGTGGAGGCGGGGTGGCAGGCCAGCGACTTGGCGTCACCGATATTGACCAGCCGCTTGAAGATCTTGAGCGCATCATAGAAGCGCACCTCGACTCCGAAGCTCGGCAGCATGTGGGCGAACAGGGTGTAGGTGCCGCCATAGAGCTGGGGTGTGGAGACGATGTTGTCGCCGGCGGCGGTCAGCGCCTGGATGGCGTAGGTGATGGCGGCGGAACCGGCCGAGACCACCAGCGCGGCAATCCCGCCCTCCAGCGCGGCCATCCGCTGCTCCAGCACATCGTTGGTGGGGTTCATGATGCGGGTGTAGATGTTGCCAGGCACCGCCAGATTGAACAGATCCGCCCCGTGCTGGGCGCTCTCGAACTCGTAGGCCACCGTCTGGTAGATGGGCACGGCAACGGCCTTGGTGGTGGGGTCGTTGGCAAAGCCGTGGTGCAGGGCCAGGGTCGCATCTTTCATCACACACTCCTTGTTGGATGTTGCTGGATAGCAGTCATAGATGGATAGACGTCCAATCTATCAGGCCCTTGGCCGATGTAAACCATCAGATCCGGCAAAGCAATCTCGTCGGGGCGTGAGGGAGGCCGGCTCAGAGGCGGCGGCGATACTCCTTGTCGTCGATCTGGTGCATGTCCCACTGCATCAGACGGTTGAGCTGGCTCATGGGATCCTCGATCAGCGGCAGCGGGCGGGGCAGGATCCGCTTGAAGTAACGGCGCAGGATCTGCTGGATCCGGTTCGGCTTGATGGGGGTGGCGTGGCTCATGATGGGGCTCCTGTGCTGTGGTTCTCACGTTCGCCAGCAGTATTGAGCTAAAATACGGAAGTAAAAACTGATGACTTACAGCACAAGGATTTCCTCTTTTATGCCCACCAGCCGCCTCTACCAGCAATTCCAACGGCTCGCCCAGCAGCTCGGCTGCGACGAGCGGGAAATCAGCCTCGCCGAGGTGGCGGATCTGCTCTGCTGCACCCCGCGCAACGCCCGCCTGCTGCTGCGCCGCATGCAGGAGCAGGGCTGGCTCGGCTGGTCTGCCGAGGCCGGACGGGGGCGGCGCTCCCGCCTCACCCTGCTGGACAACCAGGAGAGCCTGACCCGGCGCCGACTGCGGGAGCTGCTGAGCCAGGGCCAGCTGGCGCAGGCGGTGCGGCTGGCGGAAGATCGCCTCGATCTGCTCACCCCGCTGCTGATCGAACAGCTCGGCCAGGCCACCCGGGCAGGGCGCCAGATCCTGCGGGTGCCCTACTACCGGCCCTTGCCCCAGCTGCTGCCTACCGGCCCGCTGCGCCGCTCCGAAATCCACCTTAGCCGCCAGATCTTCAACGGCCTGACCCGGCGAAATGAGGAAAATGGGGAAATCGAGGGGGATCTCGCCCACCACTGGGAGTGCCTTGGCCCCTGCCACTGGCGCTTCTACCTGAGGCCGGCGGTGCGCTTTCACCACGGCCGCGAGCTGGTGGTGGAGGACGTGACGGAGAGCCTGCAGAGCATGCGGGATCGTCCGCTGTTCGCCCATCTGGCACGGCTGGAGAGCCCCTGGCCGCGCACCCTAGATCTGCACCTCGACAGCCCGGATCCCCTGCTGCCCCACCTGCTGGCGGAGCCGGTGGCCGTCATCCTGCCGCGCGAGCTCAAGGGGGAGGCGGGCTTTGCCCTGCAGCCGGCGGGCACCGGCCCCTATCGGGTGACCGCCAACGATCCCATGCACCTGTGCCTGGAGGCATTCGACGACTACTTCGGTCTGCGCGCCCTGCTCGACGAGATCGACATCTGGATGCTGCCAGAGTTGGCGGAGCGGCTGGAGAGCCACCTGCAGCTGGGGCGTGACAGCCCGGAGCTCGGCACCATGCGTGGCGAGTCCGAGCTCGAATCGGGCTGCTACTTCCTGCTGCAGGATGAGCGCTCCGGTGCCCTGCAGGATCCCGCCCTGCGCCAGTGGCTGGCCGGCCTGCTCAACCCCATCGCCCTGATGGCGCGGGTCGCCCCCGAGCTGCAGCGGGGCTGGACCAGCGCGCTGGGTCTCTTGCCCCACTGGCGCGAGGCGCAGCCGGTCCCGTTGCCGGCGCCAGCCGGGCGGCCGCGCCAGCTGGTGCTGGCCTGCTTCAACCAGCACCTGGAGTTCAACGAGTGTGCCAACGCCATGAGCAGCCTGCTGGCCGAGCAGGGCATCGCACTCGAGGTACGCACCCTGGATTACGGCCGCTGGGTGAGCGGGGCGGACGAGGACGTGGATCTCTGGCTTGGCACCCTCAACCTGGAGCACGAACACGCCTTCGCCCCCTACGCCTGGCTGCAGGGGACCCCGCTGCTGCGCAAGGTGTGGGGCGGCCAGCATGGCCTGTGGCAGGGGCTGACACAGTGGCGTGCCAGCGGCGAGGAGCCGGGGCCGCGGGCGCTGCTGGCCAGCGTGCAGCGGCAGGGCTGGTTCGTGCCGCTGTTTCACCACTGGCTGGAGCTGGAGAGCCGGGTCGGGGTGCACGGGGTGCGGATGACGGCGCTCGGCTGGTTCGATTTTCGCAGCGCCTGGCTGCGCCCGGAGCTGGCCGTCGGCGCCGGCGATACGACGGGGGAGCTTGAGTCCAGAGGCGGGCCGCGTTAGCCTGAGCGCGGTCCAACGACAAGGAGTCGATATCCATGCTGGAAATGCAGATCCAACCCCGTTTTCAAGAGACAGATGCCCTCGGCCACATCAACAACACGGTGCCGGCGGTCTGGTTTGAATCGGCCCGCGACCCGCTGTTTCGCATCTTCTCCCCCGAGCTGGATGTGCACAACTGGCATCTGATCATCGCGGGCTACACGGTGCAGTTCAAACGGGAGCTGTTCTACGGCCAGCAGGTATTGATCAAAACCGGGGTACGCCGCATCGGCTCCAGCTCCTTCACGCTCTGGCAGGAGGCCTGGCAGGAGGGCGAGCTGGCGGTGACCGCCGAAACCACCCTGATCCATTTTGACTACCAGTCCCGCCAGTCCATCCCCCTGGGCGATCGCCACCGGGAGGAGCTGCGGGCCTGGCTGATAGAAAGCTAACCTTGGCCCTTAGGCCAATCACAGGACACTTATGCGCAATACCGTGATCGCCCTGAGCCTCGGCCTGGGGCTCTGCTCCCTGCCTTCGATGGCGGCCTCCCTCGCCGAACAGTTCTCCCTGATGGAAAAGGGGGCCGAGAGCGCCCTCGATACCCGTCTGTTCAGCCACGACGGCATAGACATCAAGGCCTGGGTGGATGGCGCTCCCGTCATCATCGCCGTGCCCATCATGAACGAGCAGGGCAAGCAGGAAGGGGAGAGCCGTTACTACTTCAAGGGCGGCAAGTTGTTCGGGGTGAAGGAGCCCGCCGCCCAGTTTGCCTTTGACGACGGCGGCAAGCTGACCCGGTGGCTGGACGAGAAGGGACAGCCCGCCGAGTTCGTCAGCAAGATGAGCATGCAGCAGCGAGAAGCCTGGCTCACCAAACGGGCGGCCGAGCTGGGCCAGCTGTTTGCGCCGAGCGCCGCCGAACAGAAGGCGGCCAAGGGGGGCGTCAAGCTCAAGGGGGCGGAGCTGGCCCACTGGCTCTGTAACGGCAAGCTGATGGCGCTGGCCGGGGGCGACAAGGTGACCTTCGAGCCGGCCAAGCTCAAGAGCCGTGCCGAGGGCATCGAGGGGGAAGTCTCCCTGCGCCGTGACAAGGGGTGGCAGGACCTGAGCCTCAAGTGCGAGGTGCAGGGATCCCAGGTGACCCGCCTCACCTGGCAGCCGCTGCCGGGCGCCAACAAGCCGCTGTAAGCGCGGCAGTATCAAGCAAGGGGGCCCAGATATGGGCCCCTTGTTTATTTTGGTTATTGTGGCGGTTACTCACCCAGCCTGAGCCGGGTGAGGGCTTCCACCCGTCGCCACTGGCCGGGCTCGAACCAGCGCGCCAGGATCTCCGGCTGCTGTTCGGCCCGCCGCTCGGCGGGTAGAGGCTTGAGTTCGGCCAGATAGCCGGCCAGCTGCTGCTCGAACCCCTGCTGACTCTCCGCCAGCTGGTGCAACCGGTCCGCCGCCTCCGGCCCCAGCTGCTCGCGCAGCACGGCGTCGCGCTCGGCCGCGGGCAGCCGCTCCAGACTCTGCAGATCGCCGAGCAGGCGGCTGTTGGCCTCCGCCTCCCGAAACCACTGGGGCTGCTCCGCCAGCCAGAGCTCGAGCTCGCTCGCCAACAGCGGCTTGTCGGCATCGCTGGCCTCCGCCAGCGCCTTGCGGCGCAGAGTCCACTGCTCCATCAGCCGATCCTCGGCAAACAGCTGCTCCTGCTCGGCCGGGGTGAAGCTCTGCTGGCGCAACTGCTCGCGCTCGTCGAACAGCACCTGCAGGCTGGCCAGGCCCGGATCGGTCGGCACCGTCAGGCTGCTTTCGGCGGCAAGAAAGGCTTCATAGCGAGCCTGCAGCGAGTGCTCATCGGACGAGGAGGCGGTCTGCCGGGCCAGGGGGGAGGCCGGCTCGGCCTCTTGCGCCAAGGGGGCAGCCGAGTCGGGGCTCGGGGCGGGCCACAGCTGCCAACCCCCCAGCAGCAGCAGGGCCGCTCCCAGCGGAGCGGCCATCAACCAGGCCTTGTTCATAGCCCCAGTCTCTGCAGGCGGTTGGCGTGCTGGCGATAGAGTCCGACCGGGTCGGTCTCGAACAGGTGGCGAATACCGAACGACTGGTTCACCTCGTCCAGATGGTTCATCCGGTAGTCGGTGCCGATCACCTTGCCGAGGTGGCTGCTGCACACTCCGACCAGGCCGTCGTTGGGCTCCTTGAAGAAGCTGCCGGTCAGCGCCAGCGCCGGATCCACCGGATCCAGGATGTTGGTCATGGTGCCGCGCCCGCTCCAGGAGAAGTAGTAGACCCCGTTGGCAGCCTGCATGGGCCCTTCGCCGCAATACTGGCTGGGCAGCCCTTCCGGATAGCGCTGGTTGAAGCGCTGGGCGCCGGCGCTGGTGAGGGCTTCGAGGGCGGCGAGGGGATCCTGCGGCAGCTGGCTGCCCCCGGAGAGCAGCGAGATGACCCCGGACAGGGCCGAGGCGGCGGCCACCGCCAGCTTCTCGGCCACCGAGCCTGGCGCCACGTTGGCGCGCACCAGATCGGCGATCTCCGAGCCGTAGTTGACCCCGCCCACGCTGGTGGCGGAGGCGACCAGCTCGGGAGCGACCGAGGCAACGTAGCGAATGGTGGGGCCACCATGGGAGTGGCCGATGAGGTTCACCTTCTCAGCCCCGGTGATGGCGAGCACCTGCTTGAGCAGCTGCTCACCGCGCAGTTCCGAGCTCTGGGTGGCGGAGACCTGGGCCACGTAAACTTTGGCGCCGTCCCGGGTCAGCGCCTGGGGGATGCCGTAGAAGTAGTCGACCCCGAGCAGCTTGTCGAAGCCGAACAGACCGTGTACCAGCACTATGGGATAGCGGGTCTGGGTATAACCTGCCGCCTGGCCCAGCATGGGCAGGGCGCACAACAGCACCAATAGCCATTTTTTCATCTTGTTCATCCTTGTGAAGAGAGACTGCCGCAACAGCAGCCACCGGCATCATGCCGATACCGACCAGCATGGCGGAACGGGACGTTTGCATCTGTGCAAATGATCACCAAATAGACAGATTCAAAAAAGCCCTACCCATATGGGCAGGGCTGTTGGCGGTGCCGGCACAACTATCCCTTGTGTTCGCCCCTGACATAAGTTAAATAATAATTATTATCATTTGTGGTGTTGGAGCCTATGTCGGCAAGCTGGGTAAGAGGTTGGGTAGGAACGGGGGAGAGCGACAGCAGCATGGTGCACTGGAAGGTGCAGACCATGAGCGGCAACCGCCATTTCGATGCCGGTGAGCACGCCAAGGCGCTCTCCTGCTATCAACAGGCGCTGTGGCTGGCCCGCCAGCAGTTTGCCGACTGGCACGATGTGGACGAGGCGGTGGCCGCTCTGGTGGTGGCCCACCACAACCTGGCGGATCTGCTGGTGGCGATGGCGCTGCCGGATAGGGCCGCCGACCTGCTGTGTCACATCCACGACTGCCTGCTCGCTACCAGCCAGTCCCCCACCAGCTCTGCAGCCCTGCGGGATGCCGCCCTGCGCCACACCCGCAGCACCCATACCGAATTGCTCGCCTTCGTGCGCAAGCACGGCAGCCACGACGGCATCCGCCGCTGCCTTGGCCAGTGTCTGTGCCAGACCGAGCCAGCCCCGCAACTGCATTAATCACAATAAACAGAGGTGACCATGAGCCATACCCTGCCTGCCCTTGCCTATGCCTACGATGCACTGGAACCCCATATCGACGCGCTGACCATGGAGATCCACCACAGTCGCCATCACCAGACCTACATCAACAACCTCAATGCGGCGCTGGCCGATCACCCCGAACTGGCGGCGTTGCCGGTGGAGGAGCTGCTTGCCCGCTTCGACAGCCTGCCTGCCAAAGTGCAGGGGGCGGTGCGCAATCACGGTGGCGGTCACGCCAACCACAGCCTGTTCTGGCGGGTGATGAGTCCGCAGGGGGGCGGTGAGCCGGCCGGCGAGCTGGCTGCGGCGATCGAGCGGGATCTGGGTGGAGTGGAAGCTTTCAAACAGGCCTTTACCCAGGCGGCGCTGAGCCGCTTTGGCAGCGGCTGGGCCTGGCTGGTGGTCGATGGCAGCGGCAAGCTGCAGGTAGTGAGCAGCGCCAACCAGGACAGTCCCCTGCAGGATGGGCTGGTGCCCATTTTGGGGCTGGATGTGTGGGAGCACGCCTACTACCTCAAGTACCAGAACAAGCGTCCCGACTACATAGCCGCGTTTTACAAGGTGATCGACTGGAGCGAGGTGGCGCGGCGTTACGTGGCTGCGCTGGGCTGATCGCTGGAAATACCAAGCCCAATAAAAGAGACCCGCCTGATGGCGGGTCTCTTTTATTGAGGGGTCAGCGTGCTGCTGGTTGGCGTAGCCGCGCTGGCGGCAGCCGGGTGATCCACGGGCGTTGCCTCGCTCGGCACGGCGGCGCTGGTGGCCAAGGCACCGCTGGTTGCGGGCGCCGCACTGGTGGCAGTTGCTGCACTCACCACCGCTGCCGGCTTGGCCTTCGGCTGATGAGAGGGTGGCTTGATGGGCAGGCAGGGCTGACTTGCCCCTATGGTGCTCAACGCCTGGCAGGGAACCGGGCCGCCGATGACGATGGGCTCGCCGAGGAACTTGGGCCCCTTGTCCAGCACGTAGAGGTCGAGCAGCCCCATCAGGCGGGCGAATACCTCGCGTACCCGGGTCTTGATGCCCTGATAGGCGCTGGGATCCACGGCGTTGAAGCCGACCGCCTCGATGCCGAAATGGCGGGCGATGAAGATGGCGCGCTCGTTGTGAAAGGCCTGCGAGACTACGGTGAAGTGGGCCTGGCCGAACACCTCCTTGGCCCGGACGATGGAGTCCAGAGTCCGAAAACCGGCATAGTCGCTATAGATGGCGCTGGCCGGAATGCCGGCCTGGATCAGGGCCCGCCGCATCTGGCGCGGTTCGTTGTACTGCACGGTGGCGTTGTCGCCGGAGACCAGGATGTAGTCCACCTTGCCGTTGTTGTAGAGCTCGGCGGCGGCCTTGATCCGGTATTTGAAGTAGTGGTTCGGGCTGCCGCCAATCAGGTATTTGGAGGTGCCGAGCACCAGGGCGACCCGGTTGTAGGGCACCGCGTTGACGTCGTCATAGGTGTAGTGACGGGCGTCCGAGACGGTCCACTCGCTGTAGCCAAGCAGGGCGGCGGCAGAGGCCAGCAACAGGCAGAGGCAGGCGAGCAGGATCTTGGCAAACTTCTTCATGCGCGGTGCGGTTCGGGTCTGAAGTAAGAGATGACAGGGGGTCATTCTATTACAAGTTGCCGCCGCGCGTCAGGCTTGATGACCACCGATGGCGTCACTCGGGCAGAGGTTGTCGCATGACAGGAGTGGCTAACTGATTGATCCTGCCCCGCTTATCATCCTTCAATAAAAAGGGCGGCCATGGCCGCCCTTGGGTATTGATGCCAGCGTCTCAGTGGGAAGAGTCGTTGGCCTTGCACTCGTCGGAGTCCTTGTTGGCCTCCCACCAGGGCAGCAGCTCGCGGCCGAGCCACTGCTGGTAGGCCTCGCTGTCATTGGCAATCAGCTGGTCCAGCTCGGCTTCGAAGGCGCTCATCGCCTGCTGCTGATCCGGGTTGCGCAGGGCCTGGGCCATGGCCAGCCAGCTGGCGCCGCGTCCGGTCTCGTTCAGAAAGCGATGCACAGTGTAGGACCAGGAGTAGACCATCTCGCCGCCCTTGTCGTAATCCAGGTGCAGGATGTCGGCCAGGGCCGGGCGATCCCCTGCCGGGCGGCCGGCGACGTTGTCCAGACCGCGGGCGAAGCACTGGCCGTGGGCGATGAATTCCGCCAGCCCTTCCGACCACCAGGTGGTGCGGTTGAGCGGGTAGTGGCCGAAGCTGCCGTACTGATTGAAGCGTCCGTCCAGGTAGTGCACGTACTCGTGGCGCAGGTTCCACACCTGGAACGTAGGACGCTTCCACTCCGCCTCGTAGGCGAAGAAGCGGGCCTGGTTGCCGGGGCGAGCCGGATCTCCTTCGAGGTAGATGCCGCCGTTGTCGGTGGAGACGCCGCCAAACAGGGCGCTGCCGTAGCGTTTCCAGTCGGCGGAGGAGTCGAAGATCACCAGCTCCAGTGCCTCGTTGTGATCGTCCGCCACCGGCTGCCAGCCGGTTTCCATCTGCTGATGGAACTGCTGCTCTTCGGCGCCCAGTTCACGGCAGATCCCTTCGGCCTGAGCCATGGTCAGATCCTGGGCCCGCAGGCGCAGGGTCGGCGAGCAGGTGTGCTCGAACGGCAGCACGTCCTCCACCCGGATCGGGGTGCAGAGCCCGGCAAAGTCACCGCTGATGCAGGCTTCGCTGGTGCGGTCCGTGTAGGTCAGGTAGTAGGTGGAGAGGGTCAGCGACATGTCTTCCAGCAGATCCTGGCTCTGCTGGCCACCGGGGATCAGGTCGTGGTGGCGAACGAGGGTGATGACGGAGTCATCTAGGGAAAGTGCGAACAAGTCCTTGATGTGAGATCATGAACCCCACTTGGCATCAGGGATGAGGTTCAGCATGAGTCACCAGCTCACCTTCGCGGACTGCGAGTTCAATGGCAAACGCCGTAAAACCCGTAAAGAGATATTCTTGGCTCGCATGGAGGCTGTGCTCCCATGGCCAAGGATGCTGGGGGTCATCGAACCCGTCTATCCCAAAGCTGGTAACGGGCGTCGTCCCTACCCACTCGATACCATGCTCCGCATTCACTGTATGCAGCAGTGGTACAACCTCAGCGACGGCGCCATGGAGGACGCACTCTACGAAATTGCCTCAATGCGTCTGTTTGCCAAACTCTCCCTGGACCAGGCTATCCCTGACCGCACTACCATCATGAATTTCCGGCATCTGCTGGAGCAGCACCAACTGGCACGCCAACTATTCGAGGCCATCAACCAGTGGCTCTGTGACGCTGGCATCATGATGAAGCAAGGCACGCTGGTCGATGCCACTATCATCGAAGCCCCCAACTCCACCAAAAACAAGCGGGGAGAGCGTGACCCCGAGATGCATCAGACCAAGAAAGGCAATCAGTGGTATTTCGGCATGAAGGCTCATATCGGCGTTGATGCCAAGAGTGGCCTCACCCACAGTCTGGAGACCACGTCAGCCAACGAGCACGACCTCAATCAGGTGGGGAATCTGCTCCATGGCAAGGAAGAGTTTGTGTTCGCTGACGCGGGATATCAGGGGGCAGAAAACC
>NZ_NEVB01000192.1:0-32362 GCF_002259925.1 Aeromonas sp. A35_P
TTATAAATCTACGATACAAGTGTGATCGACTCCGCTCAACTCGATGCAGCTAATGCACTATGATGATGTCTCTCATATGCATCCCATTTGCGCATCAGGCAGGTATCCCTTGCGACCCATTTCCCCCCTCTGGCTCACCCTGCTGCTGTTCTGCCTGCCCCTCAGTCAGCTATTCGGCAGCTCGCTGGCCCACCGGCTGTTGCTGGAAAAGAAGGAGGAGATCGATACCGCCCTGATGGAGCGCCACCGAGCGCTGGACGAAAGCATCCGCGACCAGCTGACCCAATTCAGGTTCGACTGCGGTGAGCAGGACATGGCGCTGCTGCGGGATCCCCGCTTCTACAGCAACCACATCCGCATTCAGGGGTTGCTGCTGGCATCCGGCAGCGGTTGCTCCAGCCTGGGAGTGGAGCTGCCACTCACCACGGCAGAACTCCCCCCCTATCCCGGGCATGAACCATTCGGCATTAGCGCTACCCCGGCCCGTTTCCACACCGAGCAGGAGCTGGTCGCCTACTACCGCACCGGCGGCAACATAGTCTATTGGGTACTGAGCAACAGCTGGGGCCACGCCCTGCTGCAAACCCCCTGCCACAACTGTTTCTATCTCGAGTTCAGTCGGTTGCAACCCGGGGTCTCAAGCCCGACCTTTCCCCGCGGCGACAGCACCATCAAGCAGGAAACCGGCAACCAAAGCCTGAATCTGAGCTTCCCCGACCCCGCAGAGCCGATCCGGCAGACCCTGTGGGCGGGCCAGGCCCTTGAACACTACGCCCAGCAACAGGCACGCCACTACGGCCTCTGGTGCGGCGCCGCTGTGGGCACCTTGCTGGTCGCCGCCTACTGGGGGCTGCGCAACTACCGGCGCTCGCTCAAGGGGCTGTTGCAGGCCGGGCTGGCGCGACGGGAGTTCGTGCCTTTCTACCAACCCGTGGTGGACAGCCGCAGCCAGCAGGTGGTGGGGTTCGAGGCACTGCTGCGCTGGCAGCGGGGCGGCGGTCTGATCCCGCCCGGCGCCTTCATCGACTATGCAGAAGAGCAGGCGCTGATCCTGCCGATGACCAGCCAGCTGCTGGAAAAGGTCATCGCCGATCTGCCCAGACTCGCCCCCGGCCAGTGGGTCAGCGTCAACATAGTGGCCGCCCACCTGGAGCACCCGCACCTGCGCAATCTGCTGCTGCACCACGGCTGGCCCTCTCCCGCCCAGCTCACCTTCGAGCTGACCGAACGCAAGCCCATCACCGACATCGAGAGCGCCATCGCCGAGATCGGCGCCCTGCAGCATCAGGGCTACCACTTCAAGCTGGATGATTTCGGCACCGGTTACGGCGGCTTCGCCTACCTGCAGCGACTCGGCATCCGCCAGATCAAGATCGACAAGATGTTCGTCGACACCATAGGCACAGACGACCTCAAACGCAGCGTGCTGGACGCCACCATCGCCTTCGGCCGCGAGTCGGGCATGGAGATGATCGCCGAGGGGGTCGAACACCAGGCCCAGGTGGACTATCTGGGCCAGCGCGGCGTGCACCTGATCCAGGGCTATGTCTATGCCCCGCCCATGGCGCTGACCAAGCTGAAGATCTGGCTGCTGGCCTGGTACCAGACCCACGCGAACGAACGCAGGACACACTGAGGCGTCCCCGCTGCCGGCACGGCACGTGCACGGGGCAGGCATCCGGCTCCCTCATATCTTGCAACAAAATGTTTTTTCCTTGCGCGGACGACAGCCTTTATCATTGGCAGTGCCGTCACTGCGGTGACGCAGCCACCCTGCTCCATACCCGTCGGCTCACGCCGCCCCGAGATGAGAACCATTGCCTATGAAGTCATTTATCCGGCAAGAGATTGCCCTGCCCGTCGGCCTGCTTACCCTGCTCTTCTTCAAGACGCTCGGTAGCGACCTGCTGACAGAGACAACTCCGCTCGGGATCTATCTTCCGGTATCGGCGGTGCTGCTTGCCATCGTCACCTGGGCCATCTTCTCGGTGGTGCGCCACTCCGATGCCCTCGCCATCAAGCTGGGCGAGCCCTTCGGTACCCTGATCCTGACCCTGTCGGTCATCTCGCTGGAGGTGGTGATGATCTCCTCCGTCATGCTGACCGGCGAACCCAATCCGGTCATGGCCCGCGACACCATGTTTGCCGTGGTGATGCTGGTGACCAACGGTCTGGTGGGTTTCACCCTGCTGTTTGGCGGCTGGCGCTATCACACCCAGAGCTTCAATCTGGACGGGGTCAAATCCTATCTGGTGGCCATCATTCCGCTGGCGCTGCTCTGCCTGGTGCTGCCCAACTTCACCGAAGGGGGCAACATCGGCAGCATGTCGAGTGCCATGTCCTGGATGCTGATCATCATCTCTGTGCTGCTCTACGGCGTCTTCCTGCTGATCCAGACCCGCAGCCACAGCCACTTCTTCATCGACAGCGATCACGAGGATTACGAAGAGCACCACGGCCCGCTGCAGAGCAACACCTACCACACTCTGTTGCTGCTCGCCTATCTGGTGGTGGTGATCCTGCTGGCCAAGACCCTGGCCATTCCCATCAATCACGGGGTCAAGGTGCTGGCGGCGCCGCCGGCGCTGGGAGGCTTCATCGTCGCCTGTATCGTGCTGGCTCCCGAGGCGGTCGGCGCCATCAAGGCGGCCTTCAACAACCAGCTGCAGCGGGCCATGAACCTCTACTTCGGCTCTGTGCTGGCCACCATCGCCCTCACAGTGCCCGCCGTGCTGTTCATCGGCGCCATGCTGGGGCAGGAGGTGCGCCTGGGCCTCTCCGCCGCCGACATGGTGCTGCTGTTCACCACCCTTATGGTGTGCAAGGTGACCTTCAGCAGCGGCCGCACCAATGCGCTGCACGGGGCCACTCATCTGGTGTTGTTCGTGGTCTATCTGTTCCTGATGTTCGAACACGAATAATCGCTGAATCATCAACCCCAGCAACGAAAAGACCGCCCGATGGGCGGTCTTTTGTCATGGGCGGGGTGGCCGCTTAGAGGCTCGGCAGCACGCCGGCCGGGATCAGATCGTTGTAGCTGGCACGGCCCAGCAGGGCGGCGGCCGCCTCGATGTCCGGCGCGAAGTACCTGTCCTTGTCGTAGAAGCTGACCTCTTCCCGCAGCCGGCCCTTGGCCAGCTCGATGAGCTCTGTACTGCGCAGCGGCGCGCGGAAGTCGAGCCCCTGGGCAGCGGCCAGCAGCTCCACCGCCAGAATGCCGCGGGTGTTCTCGGCCATGTCAGCCAGCCGGCGGCCGGCGAAGGTGGCCATGGAGACATGATCCTCCTGGTTGGCCGAGGTGGGCAGGCTGTCCACCGAGGCCGGGTGGGCCAGGGTCTTGTTCTCGGAGGCGAGCGCCGCCGAGGTGACCTGGGCGATCATGAAGCCGGAGTTGACGCCGCCGTTGTTGACCAGGAAGGCCGGCAGACCGGACATGCGCGAGTCGATCAGCAGCGCCATGCGCCGCTCAGACAGGGAGCCGATCTCGGCGATGGCCAGCGCCAGGTTGTCGGCGGCGAAGGCCACCGGCTCGGCGTGGAAGTTGCCGCCGGAGATGATCTCTTCATCCTCGGCAAACACCAGCGGGTTGTCGGAGACCGCGTTGGCCTCGCACACCAGCACCTCGGCGGCCTGGCGGATCTGGGTCAGGCAGGCGCCCATCACCTGGGGCTGACAGCGCAATGAGTAGGGATCCTGCACCTTCTCGCAGTTGTGATGGGACATGCCGATCTCGCTGCCATCCACCAGCAGGTGACGGTAGCAGGCGGCCGCATCGATCTGGCCGCGCTGGCCACGCACCTCGTGGATGCGGGCATCGAACGGACGGCGGCTGCCAAGGGCCGCCTCCACGCTCATGGCACCTATGGTGATGGCGCCGGCGTAGAGATCCTCGGCGTGGAACAACCCCTCCAGCGCGAAGGCGGTGCTCGCCTGGGTGCCGTTGAGCAGGGCCAGCCCCTCTTTCGGCGCCAGCGCGATGGGCTCGAGCCCGGCAATCTTCAGCGCCGTGGCGGCGTCGATCAGCTCGCCCTTGTGGCGCGCCTTGCCCTCACCGATCAGCAGGCAGCTCATGTGGGCCAGCGGCGCCAGATCGCCGGAGGCGCCGACGGAACCCTTCTTCGGTACCACCGGGTAGACCTCGGCGTTGATGAGGCGCATCAGGGCCTCCAGCACCGTCAGGCGGATACCTGAGAAGCCGCGGGCCAGGGAGTTGAGTTTGAGCACCATCATCAGCCGCACGGTAGCATCATCCATGTACTCGCCGATGCCGGCGGCATGGGAGAGCACGATGGAGCGCTGCAGCTCGTCCAGCTGCTCTACCGGAATGCGGGTGTTGGCCAGCAGGCCAAAACCGGTGTTGATGCCGTACACCACCCGGTTTTGCTCGATCACCTTGGTGACCACGGCGGCGGAGGCGTGGATCCCCGCCAGGGCGGCCGGATCCAGGCTGACGTGTACCGGCTCGCGGCTGACGCGGCGCAGGGTGTTGAGGCAGAGCTTGCCCGGTTGCAGATTGAGTTCGAACATCTTATTTCACCCCTTTGCCTGCTGCGTCCAGCATCGGCAGATCCAGTTTCGCCTCATGGGCACAGTTGATGGCAATCTCGTAGCCGGCGTCGGCGTGACGCATCACCCCGGTGGCCGGGTCGTTGCGCAGCACGCGGCCGACCCGCTTGGCGGCGTCGTCGGTACCGTCACAGACGATCACCACGCCGGAGTGTTGGGAGAAGCCCATGCCGACCCCGCCACCGTGGTGCAGGGAGACCCAGGTCGCACCGCCGGCTGTGTTGAGCAGGGCGTTGAGCAACGGCCAGTCGGAGACGGCGTCGGAACCGTCCATCATGGACTCGGTCTCGCGGTTCGGGCTCGCTACCGAGCCGGAGTCCAGGTGGTCGCGGCCGATGACGACAGGGGCCTTCAGCTCGCCGTTCTTCACCATCTCGTTGAAGGCCAGGCCCAGGCGCACCCGATCCTTGACCCCGACCCAACAGATCCGCGCCGGCAGGCCCTGGAAGGCGATGCGCTCACGGGCCATGTCGAGCCAGTTGTGCAAGTGGGGATCGTCCGGGATCAGCTCCTTCACCTTCTGATCGGTCTTGTAGATGTCTTCCGGATCGCCGGAGAGGGCCACCCAGCGGAACGGGCCAATGCCCTCGCAGAACAGCGGGCGGATGTAGGCTGGCACGAAGCCGGGGAAGTCGAAGGCATTCTTGACCCCCTCTTCCAGCGCCATCTGGCGAATGTTGTTGCCGTAATCGAGCGTGGCGGCGCCACGGGATTGCAGGGTCAGCATGGCCTCCACCTGGCGGGCCATGGAGCGGCGGGCGGCCACATTGACCTCCTCCGGTGCGCTCTTTTGCAGGTCGCGCCACTGGGCCAGGCTCCAGCCCTGGGGCAGGTAGCCGTGGATCGGGTCGTGGGCGGAGGTCTGGTCGGTCACCACGTCCGGCGTGATGCCGCGGGCTACCAGTTCGGCGAACACGTCGGCGGCGTTGCCGAGCAGGCCGACGGAGACGGCGGTGCCACTCTGCCTGGCTTCCTCGACCATGGCCAGCGCCTCATCCAGGCTATGGGCCTTCTTATCGACGTAGCGGGTCTTGAGGCGAAAATCGATGCGGGTCTCGTCGCACTCCACGGCGATCATGGAGAAGCCGGCCATGGTGGCGGCCAGCGGCTGGGCACCGCCCATACCACCGAGACCCCCGGTCAGGATCCAGCGCCCCTTGGGTTCGCCGTTGAAGTGCTGGTTCGCCACCGCGAAGAAGGTCTCGTAGGTGCCCTGCACGATGCCCTGGGTGCCGATGTAGATCCAGGAGCCGGCGGTCATCTGGCCGTACATCATCAGGCCCTTCTTGTCGAGCTCGTTGAAGTGCTCCCAGTTGGCCCAGTGCGGCACCAGGTTGGAGTTGGCGATGAGCACCCGCGGGGCATCCTTGTGGGTCTGGAACACGCCGACCGGCTTGCCGGATTGCACCAGCAGGGTCTGGTCATCCTCGAGGCGGGTCAGCACCTCGACGATCTTGTCGTAGCAGGCCCAGTTGCGGGCGGCGCGACCGATGCCGCCGTACACCACCAGGGATTGGGGATGCTCGGCCACTTCCGGATCCAGGTTGTTCATCAACATCCGCAGCGGGGCCTCGGTGAGCCAGCTCTTGGCAGTCAGCTGGATACCGTGGGGAGCACGGATGGTCCGGCTCGGATCGTGGCGGGGATCCTGGTGTTGTACAGACATAGACACTCCTTGTTTATCGATGCAATCAGGCGGCGCGGTGCGCCGCTACTTGGTCAACTGGTGAACCAGGCGCGCGGCCACGCGGGCGCTGCGGTTGTCCTGATCCAGGTTCGGGTTGTACTCGGCCAGATCGGCGAGCCTGAGCTTGCCGCTGGCCCGGATGTGGGCGATCAAGGGTTCAATGACCGCCAGCTCCACGCCGCGGGCGGCAGGAGCGCTCACCCCCGGCATCACGGCGGCGGGCAGCACGTCGAGATCGATGGTCAGATAGAGGTGGTCACAGCGGGCGATAAAGGCATCCAGCCCGTTGAGCAAGGCTGGCAGCTCGGTCGGCGTCATCGCCTCGTCCAGCACATGCCATACTCCCAGCGCCTCGGCGCGGGCAAACAGCGCCGCCGTGTTGGCGGTCTCGGCCACCCCGAGGCAGGCGTAGGTAAAGGGCGTGCCCTGGACAGCGCACTGCTCGGCAATCTGGAAGAAGGGGGTGCCGGAACTCGCCTGCTCCAGCTTCATGCGCAGGTCGAAGTGGGCGTCGAAGTTGATGATGCCCACCCTGCCACGGCTGCCCAGATGACGGTTGAGGCCGCTCCAGCTGCCAAACGCCACCTCGTGGCCGCCCCCCAGCACCAGCGGGAACTGGCCCTGCTCGAGGGCCGCGGCGACCCGCTCGGCCAGCCGCTCGTGGGCGGCGTCGAGATCGCCATCCTCGCAGCGCACATCGCCGCCGTCGTAGACGGGCTGGCCCAGATGCCAGGCCGTGTTGGCGAGCAGCTTGCGCACCGCCAGCGGCGCACCGGCGGCGCCGATGCGCCCCTTGTTGCGGCGCACCCCTTCGTCGCAGGCGAAGCCGAGCAGTACCACGCCGGGTTCACCGCATCCCTGCCAGGGCTGCACCCTGTCATGCCAGCGCAGGGCCAGTTCACCGTCTTCCGGATCCTGACGCCCCTGCCAGATCGACATGTCGATCCCATTTATCTTATCCATGCAGGGTCTCCTCCCCATTGACCACCCGGCTCACCAGCTGATCGACGCCGATGAGGTAGCTGAGTTCGGCCGGATGGCCGCAGTTCCAGACCAGGAAATCCGCCAGCATGCCGACCCTGAGCTGTCCCAGCTGCTCCTGCTCGCCAAGCGCCCGGGCGGCGTGGCGGGTCACCCCGGCCATGGCCTCCACCGGGGTCAGGCCAAACAGGGTGCAGGCCATGTTCATGGCCATCCGCAGGGAGACGATGGGGGCCGTGCCCGGGTTGATGTCGGAGGAGACCGCCATCGGCACTCCCGCCTTGCGCAGGGCGGCGACCGGCGGCAGCTTGGTCTCCTTGAGGAAGTAGAAGGCGGTGGGCAACAGGGTCGCGACCACGCCGCGGTGAGCCAGCGCCTGCACCCCTTCCGGATCCAGGTACTCCAGATGATCCACCGAGAGGGCACCGAAGTTGGCGGCCAGCGTGCTGCCGCCCAGGTTGGAGAGCTGATCCATGTGCCCCTTCACCGCTAGGCCATATTGATCCGCCGCCAGATAGACCTGCTCGGTCTGGGCCAGCGAGAAGCCGATGTGTTCACAGAAGACGTCCACCGCATCGGCCAGGCCCGCCTCGGCGGCAGCCGGGATGATCTCCTGGCAGATGGTCTCGACCCAGGAGTCGGGATCGTCGCGATACTCCGGCGGCACCGCATGGGCCGCCAGCAGGGTGGTCTTGACCCGGATCGGCAGTGCCTCCCCCAGTCGGCGGGCCACCCGCAGCATCTTGAGCTCGTCTGCCAGGGTGAGGCCGTAGCCGGACTTGATCTCCACCGTGGTGACCCCTTCCCGAATCAGCGACTTGATCCGTGGCAGCGCCAGCTCAAACAACTGATCCTCGCTGGCGGCACGGGTGGCGCGCACCGTGCTGATGATGCCGCCGCCTTTGCGGGCGATCTCGGCATAAGGCACGCCTTTCTGGCGCAGCTCGAACTCTTCGGCGCGACTGCCGGCGAAGATGAGGTGAGTGTGGCAATCGATGAGGCCGGGGGTAACCAGCTTGCCCTTCATGTCCTGCCAATGGGCGGGATAGGGGCCCTTGAGATCCTGCATGGGCACCAGGGCGTGGATCCTCCCCTCATGAACGCCGAGGGCATGGGGTTCCAGCAGACCGTAGTCAGCCAGATCGGAGCGCAGGGTGGCGGGTGTCACGTTGAGCCAGACCCGCTCGCAGTTCAACAGTTCCTTGTTCATACCGACCTCTAAATGTATATACATTAACTTATATCCGATCTCTGACGGGAAAGAAAGGATCAAGTTCACATCTTGATAACAGCGTGTTCATTAGAGCTTAAACACAAAAAAGCCCGCCAGAGGCGGGCTTTTTTAAAAATGATATGTATATACAATTAACTGAGGCTGGTCTTGGAACTCAACTTGTAGCGGGAGCCCGGCGAGAGCAGACGGGCATAGGAGACCAGATAACCGTCGGACCAGGTACGCCGATGCAGCAGCAGGCAAGGGGTGTCGACCCGCACCTGCAACAAGCCGGCCTCGCCGGCACTTGGCAGCACCGCCTCCACCACGTGCTCCATCTCGGAGAGGGGGCAGACCTCCATCAGATAGCGGTTGGGGGTCTGGCTGGCAAAATCCTGCTCGCCATACTGTGGCAGCCGCTCCGCATCGACGAAGCGCTCTTCCAGCTGCAGCGGCTCACCGTCGGCCTGATGGACGATGAGACTGTGGAAGATGGGAGCGCCGACGCGCAGGCCCAGCTGCACCGCCACCTTCTCGTCGGCGGCCTGGCGCTGCAGCCGGATCACCCGACCGCTGTACTCGCTGCCCCGCTCGGCGATCTCGTCGGCGATGTTGCGAATGGCCAGCAGCGGCGACTCGGTGCGCCTGTCCGCCACGAAGCTGCCAGAGCCGGCGGTGCGCACCAGCCAGCCCTCGGCCACCAGTTCGCGCAGCGCCTTGTTGACCGTCATCCGGCTCACGGTGAACTGCTCGCACAGGGCGGCCTCGGTCGGGATCCGGTCGCCCGCCTGATAGTGGCGTTCGCGGATCCCGTCCAGGATGTGCTGCTTGATCTGCAGATAGAGGGCCGGTGCCAACGGGATGCTCCTCAGCGACGGCGATGGGGCGGACGCATGTCCGGCCAGGCGCGATAGACGTCCGGGATCTGCTCAGGCCCGCTGATGCAGAGATCGAGATCGTGCAGCAGACCGTCCTTGATGCCGTAGATCCAGCCGTGCACCGCCAGCTCCTGCCCCTTGCGCCAGGCGTTCTGGATGATGGTGGTGTGGCAGACGTTGGCCACCTGCTCGGCCACGTTCAGCTCGCACAGGTAGTCGAAGCGCTCGTGCTCATCCTCGATGGCATCCAGCTGCTCGCGATACTTGAAGTAGACATCCTTGATGTTGCGCAGCCAGTTGTCGATGAGCCCCAGCTCCTGGTTCTGCATCGCCGCCTTGACGCCGCCGCAGCCGTAGTGGCCGCAGACGATGATGTGCTTCACCTTGAGCACCTCGACCGCGTATTGCAGCACCGAGAGGCAGTTGAAGTCGGTGTGCACCACCAGGTTGGCGACGTTGCGGTGGACGAACACGTCCCCCGGCAGCAGCCCCATCAGCTGGTTGGCGGGTACCCGGCTGTCGGAGCAGCCGATCCAGAGGTATTCGGGGGCCTGCTGGGCGGAGAGGGTAGCAAAGAATTCGGGATCCTCGGCCTTGATCCGTTCCGCCCACTCGCGGTTGTTGGTAAACAAGTCGTTCAAGAGTTTCACTATCTGCTCTCCCTACTGTGGCAGTGGCGGCAACATACCATACACAAGGGTAACCAAGGCAAGGCCGACCAGATCCCCGGCAAACAAAAACAGGGCCATCAGGCCCTGTTTTCATCAGGAGGCATCAGGCCTCCCTCGTATCTTTCAGCTGCCTGGGCGCGTGCTTATCAAGCTGACGAACCCGCCCGGCGCACAGGATTATGCTTCCATCGCATCCTTCAGCTTCTTGAGGGCATTCTTCTCAAGCTGACGCACCCGCTCGGCGGAGACGCCGTAGGTATCGGCCAGCTCCTGCAGGGTAGTCTTGCTGTCGTCGTCGAGCCAGCGGGCACGGATGATGTGCTGGCTGCGCTCGTCCAGGGTAGCCAGGGCAGAGCTCAGACGACGGGTCGCATGATCGTCCCAGTTGTCATTCTCGATGGTGGCCGCCAGATCGGAGGATTTGTCCTCCAGATAGTGGACCGGCGCAAAACCGCCCTCTTCGTCCTCATCACCGACCAGATCGAACGCCTGATCGTAGTTGCTCATGCGCGCTTCCATCTCGGTGACGTCGGCAGCGGAGACGCCGAGATCGGCGGCCACGGCCTGGACTTCTTCGTGGTTCAGCCAGCCGAGGCGTTTCTTGGATTTGCGCAGGTTGAAGAAGAGCTTGCGCTGGGCCTTGGTGGTCGCCACCTTGACCATGCGCCAGTTGCGCAGCACGTATTCGTGGATTTCGGCTTTGATCCAGTGCACGGCGAAGGAGACCAGACGCACGCCGACGCTCGGGTCGAAACGCTTGACCGCCTTCATCAGGCCTATGTTGCCTTCCTGCACCAGATCGGCCAGGGGCAGACCGTAACCGGCATAACTCTTGGCGACGTGAACGACAAAACGCAGGTGCGACATAACGAGCTGACGGGCAGCTTCGAGATCGCCTTCCTGCTGCAAACGCTCAGCCAGCTCACGCTCTTCCTCTGCGCTCAGCACCGGAATCGAGTTTACTGCCTGGATATAGCCTTCCAGACTACCTTGCGGAATCAGAGCCATAGTGCGCTGCAATGAAGTTCCCATGTTCTACCTCTTACTTTTCAATCGAATCAGTCTAACACCCTGAGAGGGCCTGTCTACTGACCGGACGCCATTCTGCGGCCTGCATCAAACATGACGGGCATGTCTGAACCGGAATTATCTTAGGCCGGCAGGATGAATCATGAATGAACAGTCAAAAAAAGGGGGTCACAATGAAGGACCCCCGAAAAGTAGCATGCTAAGTCCATTGTTGCGGAGCTCGCAACCTTCACATGCTTGCCAAGTCAGACGAGCAAGGCATAGGGGCCACACCCGTATAAATTCTTCGCAATTGTAGACTGCTTATAAATCAGAAGGTTCACAGGATCCAGAGAAGATCCTGAAGACTGGTGCTATCCAGATTACTCCCAGAACGGTGGCCGTGCCAGAAACGGCCACTCTTTTACTTGATCCAGGTCGCAAAATCCAGCGCTTTGAAACGCTGACAAATTAATCAGGACGGTTCGATGTCACGAATGTGGCGATGGACCGAAAACCAGGAGGCGATCAGCCCCAGCAGGGCCCCCAGCAGGATCAGGTTGATCCCGTCCACCGCTCCCATGCCCACCAGCCTAAAGTTGCTGTTGTAGAGACCCGCCAGCTCCTTCACCACTCCTTCGCTCCAGATCACCATCACCTCGGTCAGCCACCAGGCCAGCATGCCGCCGATGACCCCGAACCAGATGCCGGTATAAAGGAAAGGACGATGGATGAAGGCATCGGTCGCCCCCACCAGCTTGAGCACTTCGATCTCGGAGCGCTGGTTGAGGATATTCAGGCGCAAGGTGTTGCCGACGATCAGCAGTACCGCGGAGAGCAGCAGCACGGCGATGCCGGTGATGGTGTGGCGCAGCAGGTTCATGATCCCCTGCAGCCGGGTCAGCCACTGCAGATCCAGCTTGCCCTGCTCGACCCCGTCTTCATTGCTCAGTTTGTTGAGCAGCTCGGCCGCCCCTTCCGGGTTCTGCCAGCGCGGATCCGGGATCACGCTCAGCACCGGCGGTAGCGGGTTGCTGTCGAGGTAGTCGAGCGCATCGCCAAAGCCGGAGATCTCGCGAAACTCCTTGAGCGCCTCATCCCGGCTCATGTAGGTGACCGACTCCACCTCCGGGTAGAGCAGGATCCGCTGCTTCATGTCGAGGATGTTCTGCTCGGGCAGATCCTTGCGCAGGTAGAGGGAGATCTGGGAGCTGGTCTGCCAGCTCCCCTCCACCACCTCGGCGTTTTTCAGCAGCACGTGGAAGCAGGAAGGCAGCGCCAGGCTCACCCCCAGCACCGCCAGCGTCATCAGGGAGGCAAGCGGGTTGCGCCACAGCTCCCCCAGACTGGAGAAGGCCTGGCGGGCGTGGTCAACCCAGTACATCATGAAGCGCCGCAGCGGCGGCTGTTTGTGACGCGCGCGAATGGCCATCAGAGCTCCTCCCCGGACGAATACATGCGACCCGCCTTGAGGGTCAGGGTGCGATAGCGCATGCGGGCGATCAGCCCCAGATCGTGGGTGGCAATCAGCACGGAGACGCCGAAGCGGTTGAACTCCTCGAACAACCGCATGATGTCCATGGAGAGCTGGGGATCCAGGTTGCCGGTCGGCTCATCCGCCAGCAGCAGCGGCGGCTTGTTGACGATGGCGCGGGCGATACCGACCCGCTGTTGTTCACCGCCGGAGAGCATGCGCGGCTGGTAGCGCTCCTTGCCGAGCAGCCCCACCTTGTCGAGCGCCGCAGCGACCCGCTTGTTGATGTCCCCATGGCTGTAGCCGTCGATCACCAGCGGCAGCGCCACGTTGTCGAACACGGTGCGGTCCATCAGCAGGCGGTGATCCTGAAAGATCATGCCGATCTGGCGGCGCACATAGGGGATCTCCCCCCGCTTGATATGGCTGACGTCATCGCCATGAAAGAAGACACGCCCGTCGGTCGGCCGTTCCATTACGCTGATGAGTTTGAGGAGGGTACTCTTGCCTGCGCCCGAGTGCCCGGTCAGAAAGGCCATCTCCCCCTTGCGCAGGTGAAAACTGACCTTCTGCAGCGCCTGATGGCCGCCGCTGTAAACCTTGCTGACCTTGTCAAAACGAATCATAACGGTTCCCTGACAGTGACAAGCCCCGACCTGGGTCGGGGCAGGGGGCGCTCAACTCACGGCGCCCGAGCTTGCTCATCGCGAAGACACTCACTCCTCGCGACTGAAAAGCGCCTCGATGAAGTCGTTGGCGACGAACGGACGCAGATCGTCGATCCCCTCGCCCACCCCGATGTAGCGGATCGGGATCTGGAACTTGTCGGCCACCGCGAAGATGACGCCGCCCTTGGCGGTGCCATCCAGCTTGGTGAGGGTGATACCGGTCAGGCCCACCGCCTCGCTGAACAGCTTGGCCTGGCTCAGGGCGTTCTGGCCGGTGCCCGCGTCCAGGGTCAGCATGATTTCGTGGGGCGCCGCATCGTCCAGCTTCTTCATCACCCGCACCACCTTCTTGAGCTCTTCCATCAGGTTGCTCTTGTTCTGCAGGCGGCCGGCGGTATCGGCGATCAGCACGTCGGCCCCTCGCGAGCGGGCAGCCTCGATGGCATCATAGATGACGGAGGCGGAGTCGGCGCCGGTGTGCTGGGCAATCACCGGAATGTTGTTGCGCTGACCCCACACCTGCAGCTGCTCGACGGCGGCGGCACGGAAGGTATCGCCAGCGGCCAGCATCACACTCTTGCCCTCGGCCTGGAACTGCTTGGCCAGCTTGCCGATGGTAGTGGTCTTGCCGACCCCGTTCACGCCCACCATCAGGATGACGTAAGGCTTCTTGTCGGTGTCGATCACCAGCGGCTGCTCGACCTTGGCCAGCATCTCGCCCATGTCCTGCTTGAGCAGGCCGTAGAGCGCCTCGGCATCCTTCAGCTGTTTGCGATCCGCATGCTGCACCAGCCCCTCGATGATACGGGTGGTGGTGTCGACGCCGAGATCCGCTGTCAGCAGCTGGGTCTCCAGCTCCTCGAACAGCTCGTCGTCGATCTTCTTGCCACGGAACAGGCCGAAGAAGCCGGAACCGATATTCTCCTTGGTGCGTACCAGGCTGCGCTTGAGACGGGCGAAGAAGCCCTCCCGCTGCGGCTTGTCCTGGGTGTCGTCGTCCACCTTGGCTGCCAGTGGCAGTGCGGCCAGCGCGGCGGCCTCAGCCTCCATCGCGGCGACCAGGCGCAGATCTTCCGCTCGCTGGGCCTCTTTGGCGATCCGGGCTTCTTCCGCAGCCTGAGCTTCGGCTGCGATACGAGCCTCTTCCGCCGCACGAGCTTCGGCAGCAATACGGGCTTCTTCTGCCGCACGGGCCTCGGCGGCAATGCGAGCCTCTTCCACGGCGCGGGCTTCGGCAGCAATGCGAGCCTCTTCCACGGCGCGGGCTTCGGCAGCAATGCGAGCCTCTTCCACGGCGCGGGCTTCTTCTGCAACGCGGGCCTCGGCAGCAATACGGGCCTCTTCTGCAGCGCGGGCTTCGGCGGCAATGCGAGCCTCTTCCACGGCGCGGGCTTCGGCAGCAATGCGGGCTTCTTCTGCAGCGCGGGCTTCGGCGGCAATGCGAGCCTCTTCTGCAGCGCGGGCTTCGGCGGCAACGCGAGCCTCCTCTGCGGCGCGGACTTCGGCAGCAAGACGAGCCTCTTCTGCCGCGCGGGCTTCGGCGGCAAGACGGGCTTCTTCCGCCGCGCGGGCTTCGGCGGCAATACGATCCTCTTCGGCAGCCTGAGCGGCAGCGGCAAGGCGGGCCTCTTCCGCTGCCTTGAGATCGGCCGCAATCCGGGCAGCTTCGGCAGCTTGCGCCTCGGCAGCCGCGCGCTCCTCTTCCGCGATCAGGGCTTCATTGACGATCACCGGCTCCAGATCGGAGGCACATTCCTCCACCACCAGCGGACCATGGTCGTCCAGCTCGGCAGGCGGGCAGCAATCATCGTGCAAAACGGAATTCTGTGCGCTGGCGGGCACTTCAGCAGCGACGGCCGGCGTACTATCGGAAACAGTCGTCTCGGAAACGGGAGCGGGATGAGCCGCAACGTCGGGCTCAACGGTAGTCGGGGTGGCTTGCGGTGTCTGTGGTTGGACAGCCTCAGCCTCTTCTTTCTTGCGGCCGAAACCCAGCCAGGAAAACAAACCTTTTGCCATCTAAAAATACTCACATCAAAGGCTGACTGCTAAGATAGCCGTCCCTCGGCGGGTCGGCATAAAAATGAACCGCCTTATACTATCACTTTATTTTCTGACGACGAAACGCGATGCCCAGAGTGAAATCCAGCCGTAACGGCCCGAGCAAGAGCCCAACCCCGCAGGGGAAATCGGGCTTTGTAAGAATCATCAGCGGCCAGTGGCGAGGCCGCAAACTGCCGGTCAGGGATGTGGAAGGACTCAGACCCACCACAGATCGCGTCAAGGAGACCATCTTCAACTGGCTCGCTCCCCATGTGCGCGGCACCCGCTGCCTGGATCTGTTCGCCGGCAGTGGCGGGCTGGGGCTGGAGGCGCTGTCGCGTTACGCCGAGCAGGTCACCCTGATCGAGATGGACAGGGGCGCCGCCGAGCAGCTCAAGAAGAACCTGACCACCCTCGGCAGCAGCCAGGGGCAGGTTATCCAGGCCGATGCCGTCAGCTGGCTGCAGGGGCCGGCCACGCCGTTCGACCTGGTGTTTCTCGACCCCCCCTTTCGCCGCGAGTTGCTGCCCCAGGTGTGCGAGCTGCTGGAGCAGCGCGGCTGGCTGGCACCGGACGCCCTCATCTATCTGGAGCGGGAGAAGGAGATGGCCGATCTGCCGCTGCCAGCCAGCTGGCAACTGCTCAAGGACAAGCAAGCGGGTCAGGTCTGCTACCAGCTCTATCTGCGGGACATCAACAATGACACCGCGGTTTAACAGCCGGGTGGCTGGGGAAGATGGGCACTAACCCCTCCCCGTCAATCTGGACAACGACTCAAGGACAAGCAGGTCGATCAAACCAGGTCTGCTACCAGCTCTATCTGCGGGAGATCAAGAATGACGCCGCAGTTTAACAACCGGATGGCAGGGGAAAATGGGCACAGAGCTCCTCCCCGTCAATCTGGACTACGACTCAAGGACAAACAGGCCGATCAAATCAGGTCTGCTATCAACGCTATGTGCGGGAGGTAAACGATGAAGCGGGTGTTTAATCTGTTGGCGATGGGTCTGATCCTGTTCTTCTGGTTCGGCGTGCTGGTCAGCCTGATCGCCCCGCTGCCGGGCAAGCTCAACGGTTTCCTGCCGGTGTGCGGCGTGATCGTGATCCTGATGCACTGGGTGCAGGCCAGCATGGTCAAGGCAGCTTGCAAGCCCTACTTCGCGGTGAGCCGGCTCGAGTTTACCCAGGTGCTGGTGTTCGGGGTGTTCGGCATGGTTGAGATCCGCGCCAGGCTGCAGGCCATCGTCGATGCCAGGCAGCGCGGCGAAGACAACAAAGCCGGGTGATCCCGGCTCTGTCATGGTAGTGATGGAAGGAGTGCTGGTCACTCCTTCTCTTTTTTCCCCACGCTGATACCGAGCTTGATGGAGAGCACGGCCAGCAGCAGCAACATCATGATCAGCGAGAAGAAGTTGCTGCCAAGCTCTGGGTACTGCACCTTGACCAGCGCCGAATGGCCGAACACGCCGATGAAGAAGCTGAGCAGCATGCAGACCGGGGTGTTGCCCTCCAGCGAGACATGACGGTAGTGCTGGTAGAGCTGATAGGCGGCCAGCACGAAGGCGATCATCGGGAAGAAGGAGAAGGGCACCGCCGACTCTGACAAGACCGTCAGGGAGGCATTACCACAGATGCCGATGAGCAGGGCCAGCAGCAGGGGTTTCTTCGGAATCGTGTTCTGGTCATGCATGGAGCTGTCCATCCTTTGACTTAAGAGAGAGGTTCACGGCGCTTCTGGTTCTGGACCTCGGCGCCCATGGCGATCATGCGCAGCTGACGGATGGTGCGATCGGACAGGGCCCGGCACTCCTCGCTGGTCATGTCGAGGGCGTCGGCACCGGCACTGAAGACGATGGTCACCATGGCCTCGGCCTGGATGTAGGCCTCTTCCCGCGGCGCCCCCGTGGTGGCTTCGAGGTAGTCGGTCAGCTCGGCGATGAAGTGCTGGATCTCCCGCGCCACCGCCTGGCGAAATGCCGCAGAGGTGCCGGAGCGCTCGCGCAGCAGCAGCCGGAAGATGTTCGGGTTGTTCTCGACGAACTCCATGAACGTCTGAACCGAGGTGCTGATGACGCTGCCGCCACCCGCGATGCGCTGACGCGCCTGGCGCATCAACTGGCGCAAGGTCAGGCCGCCTTCATCCACCAGGGTCAGCCCCAGCTCCTCCATGTCGCGAAAATGACGATAGAAGGAGGTGGGCGCAATGCCGGCCTCCCGCGCCACTTCCCGCAGACTGAGGTTGGAAAAGCTGCGATTGGCGCACAGTTGGCTGAACGCCGCCTCGATCAGAGTACGCCGGGTTTTTTCTTTTTGTTGCGCGCGAATACCCACGAAAACAGTCACCTTCAGGTTATCGAGGCCAAATGATAACCCGAAGGCTGCGCCAGGATCAGGTTTGTCTCCTACTTTTTTACCATTGACCCCAATTCCGGCTGTATGGAAAATAGCGCACAGC
The DNA here is from genome assembly GCF_002259925.1 of Aeromonas sp. A35_P. Taxonomy (NCBI): domain Bacteria; kingdom Pseudomonadati; phylum Pseudomonadota; class Gammaproteobacteria; order Aeromonadales; family Aeromonadaceae; genus Aeromonas; species Aeromonas sp. A35_P. Next base: position 17,645 of record NZ_NEVB01000192.1, read on the forward strand.
TGTTCGCTGAAAGGAACCGAGTGAGATGGAACGCCCCCCGATCATCATGACCAACACCCTGCTGTTCGCCCTCTCCGGGCTGACCGCCCTGATCGCCGTGCCCTGGTACGGCATGACCCATGGCTATGACCTCTGGCAGTGGGGCAGCTTCCTGCTGCTGTTCTGCTATTGCGGCATCTCCATCACCGCCGGCTACCACCGGCTCTGGTCCCACAAGGCCTACAAGGCGCACCCGATCCTGCAGTGGATCTTCGCCATCGGCGGCGCCCTCGCCCTGCAAAACTCGGCGCTGCACTGGTCTTCCGATCATCGTCGCCACCACCGCCACGTGGATGACAACCAGAAGGATCCTTACAGTGCGGGCCGCGGCTTCTGGTTCTCCCACATCGGCTGGATGCTGCGGGAATATCAGCGCGACATCTACCACGACTACAGCAACGTGCGGGATCTGCAGAACAACCCAGTGGTCGCCTTCCAGCACAAGCACTACCTGGCGCTGACCCTGGCCACCAACATCGGCATCCCGCTGCTGCTGGGGCTCGTCCACGGCGATCTGCTCGGCATGCTGCTGCTGGCCGGAGTGCTGCGCATGGTGATGACCCATCACACCACCTTCTTCATCAACTCCCTGGCCCACATCTGGGGCAGCCAGCCCTTCACCGACCGCAACAGCGCGCGGGACAACGGCATCCTGGCCTTCTTCACCTTCGGCGAGGGCTACCACAACTTCCACCACCTGTTTGAGAACGACTATCGCAACGGCATCCGCTGGTGGCAGTTCGATCCAACCAAGTGGCTGATCCGCAGTGCCGCCTGGTGCGGGCTGGCACGGGATCTGCGCGCCAGCCCGGAAGAGCGGATCGAGCAGGCCAGGCTGGAGATGCAGCTGAAACGGGCCCAGGCCAGGCTGCACAGACAGGACGACAGGGAGCTGTGGCAGGCGCTGCTGCAAGAGGAGTACGACAAGCTGAGCCAGCAGCTGCAGCACTACTACGCCAGCCGCAAACGCCTGCTGGAGCAGCGCAAGCGCAAGGCGCTGGCCCGTTACGACCAGCTGAAACTGCAGCTGGAGTATCGCAGCCTGCACGATGCCTTCACCGTGGCCAAACGCAACTGGAGCCGCCTGTTGGCAGGCATCGCCTGACCATAGACCGTCAGACGACACAAACAAAAAGACCGCCAATCGGCGGTCTTTTTGTTCAGCCCAGCCAGCAGGCCATAAAAAATGGGGTGACACTCGCATGTCACCCCCTCGCAAATAGCATGTTCCATATTGGAATCCGGTCCCGTCGGGCTCCTCTCCTGCTTCCTGAGCTTCCGCTACCCATCTGAAGCAGGCTCCGGCTGGAGCGATCCAGTCGGCCGATTCCCTTCACGACCCTCTTCCGCACGACGGCAAGCCGCCGTGTTGTCCTTGCAGTTGAAATATTACGCAGATAAATAAAATAAAAAACCGATATATTCGGCCATCTATGCAAGCATCTGCCGCTCATCCAACTTCAACCAGAAAACAATCTGATTAAAAACAATACGATAAATCACCCCATCGCCATTGGATGGCAAACGTTATCCTCGAAGGCGCACAAGGCTTTGCGAGATCTCGCACAAGCCATGATCCACTCACAACCAGCGCTGCAACGGCAACCAGTCGCTGACCCTGGCCAGCAGGCGGCGCAGGGTCGAGGGCGGGGCTGCCACCGAGTGGGATGAACGCAGCTGCCAGGTCGCCAGCCACTGCTGCAACTCGGCGCACAGCGCGGGGGAGGCCAGATGCAGCACCAGCTCGGTGTTGAGCAGCAGAGAGCGCGGATCCAGATTGAAGCTGCCGAGCAGCGCCTCCTCCTCCCCCACCAGGATCAGCTTGGCGTGCAGGCTGAGGGACGCCCCCTCCAGCTCCGACAGCGCTATGCCCTGCCGTATCAGCCAGGGGCGGTGACGGCGGTAGGCGCCGTACACCAGCGGCACATCCGTGCTGGCCAGGGAGTTGGTCAGGATGTCGATGGTCACCCCCGCCTGGCGCTGCTGCCTGAGTCGGCGGCGCAGCCCCCGGGTCAGGATGAGATAGGGGGTGACCAGGCGCAATGTGCCCTGATTGTCGGCCAGTTTGCGCCAGAGCAGGCGCGCCGTGGTGGGCCGGGATACCAGCCCCTTGCCGGGGCGGTCAAACCACACCTCTGCCCGCCCGGCATGCCAGCGCATAGGGATGGGCTCGGGATCGAACAGGCTGGCCGGCAGATCATAGACGGCCGCGATCTGCGGCTCGTTCAGGGTCAGCAGGAAGTCGTTCACCACCTGCACCTCGGCCCGTTGCAGCGGGCGGCGCAACAGACGGCGGATCGGGTGGCTCCAGCGGCTGCGCCAGAATTGATCGAACCCCTGCTCGACCCGCTGGCAGAGCGGGCCGCGACAGGCGAGATCCAGATCGACGAACTGAGGCGCACTGCCGAGTCCGAAGTAACGATCCCCGATATTGCGACCCCCGATCACCGCTTGGCTGCCATCCACCAGCAGCAGCTTGTTGTGCATGCGGTGATTGATGCGGCGAAAGCTGAGCAGCCCTTCCAGCAGCAGGGTCAATGGCCGCCAGCCGCGCAACCAGAAGGGATTGAACAGGCGCACCTCGATACCCGGCTGGTGGGCCACCATCTCCAGGAAGCGGTTGTCGCCGGCATAGAGGTCGTCGATGAGCAGCTGCACCCGCACCCCGCGTTTGGCGGCATGCAGCAGCTCCGACAGCAGCAGCTTGCCGCTGCTGTCCTCCTCCCAGCTGTAGTACTGGGCCTGGATCCGGCTTCTAGCGCCTCGGATCAGCTGACAGCGCAGCTTGAGCGCCAGCTCGGGCTGGTCTATCAGAGCGAATTCAGCGGGGATCATGGCGTCATCCGCCTGTCATGGGGAAATGGCATAACGCTGGCTAAGGGCCTCGTAGCAACAGGATGAAGGAATTTACCATGGAACTCACGGATCGCCCCGCCATCAGTCACAGACCGCAGGCCAGTGAGCCGGATCCCTCGCCGAGCGGCCAGCTGACCCCCTGGTATCTGCAACACAGGGATCAGGCCTGGCAGCCCTTCACCTCGCCCACCCCATCGCACTAGCCGGACGTCAGGGCTGGGCCACCGCCTCAATGGCGGCCGCCTTGCCCTCCAGCTGGGGCAGACTGAAGCGATAGGCCACATAGTACTTGTAGATGGTGCTGACATAGTTGATGGACCCTGCCCCACCTCGTTGGCCACCAGCTGCTCCACGTTGCCGAACCAGACGTCGGGATCCAGCCCGGCGGCCTCGGCCTTGGCCCTGAGCACCTGCACCCGATTCGGGCCGGCATTGTAGGCCGCCAGCGCAAACAGGTGGCGGTTGAGCACGTCCAGCTTGGGATCGTTGAAATAGGTGTCGAGGATCAACCGCATGTAGCGGCAGGCTGCCTCCACGTTCCCCTCCAGGCTGGCGAGGCGAGCGCCGCGAATGCCCACTTCGCTGCCGGTACTCGGCAACAGCTGCATGATCCCCACCGCCCCCCGTTCGGAACGGATATTGGCATTGAGGCCAGACTCCTTGTAGGCCAGCGCCGCCAGCATCAGCCAGTCCAGCCGGTACTTGTCGGCCTGCTGCTCCAGCACCTTGCGGATGGTCGACAACCGGCCCAGCGGATCCGGCGCCAGTATGTTGCTCATCTGGTCGTTGCGAGCCAGCAGGCGGCGCAGGGCCATGTCGCTGTAAAGAGTGCGCTTGCCGGCATCGGCCAGATAGTCGTTGACCGCCTTGAGCAGCTCGGGGCTGTTGTTGCGCAGGGCCCAGGCGCTGCGGCCGTTGTCCCGCAGCGGAATCAACTTGTGGGCTCGCAGCCCGCTGATCATGCCGAGCCAGATCCGCCCCTTGAAGCTGTCAGTCACGGTGAGCGGTATGATGCCGGCCGCCACCATCTCCAGCAGATCCCCGTCCTGCAGGTATTTCGGCACGGTTTCGATATAGACGGGGGGCAGCCCCAGCTCACGAAACAGCCAGTTGAGCTGGCGCAGGCTCTCGTAATAGCTGGAGCTGGCCCGCACCCAGACCCGCCGGCCTGAGAGCTGGGTAATGCGGTTGAAGGTCGGCAGGCTGTGCTGGCTCACCACCCACTCTTCGATGGGGGCGATCACCGGGTTGGAGAAGGTCACCTGTTCGCGCCGGGTCGGCGTCACCGTCATGTTGGCGGCCACCAGATCCCCCCGCCCCTCGGCGAGATAGTCCAGCAGCTTGTCCTGGCGCACCGGGATGTAGATGATCTTGAGCTTGATCTTCTCCTTGGCCAGGTAGGTCTGGTTCAGCCAGCGCTCGAACCCCTGCAGCTGGTTGACCAGGATGCCGTGCTGGGTCCCCTTGTCGAGGAAGAAAAAGCCCCGCTCATAGACCACCAGAGCCCTCAGCTCTCTCTTTTGCAATATGCTGGCGAGATCCCCTGGCTGGGGCAGCCGCTGTGGCTTGAGATCCGCCGCCAGCAGCGGCAGCGCCCACAGGATAAGCAGGCTCCAGAGCCAGCGCCGCCTCATGGCGTCACCGCCAGTGGCTGTCCGGGCAGGTCAAACAGGTGATGAGCGACGTGGAGAGGGGTGGCGAAGAGCCTGCGCTGAACCATGATGAGATCGCCTTCTGTTGGCCGACTCGCGTCGGGCAAAACCGTCTGTGGGATAACTAACTATAGAACGCAGACCCACAGCAGAAGGGTCAGCACGGCAGGCGAGCCTGCCGTGTTTTCAGGGGGCTCAGATAGAGCGGGCACGCATCTCGAAAATGAGTTTTTCGGCGGTGCAGGTGAATTGCAGGCGGGCTTTCAGGATCACGCCGTTGACGCCCTGGCTCAGTTCGCTGCTGCTCTTGGCTTCGGCGGTGACCTGCTTGGCCAGCGCCTCGTAGGCGGCCAGCTTGGCGCGGGCGTCGGCCTCTTCGGCGGCCTCGATCACCAGCTCCATCACATCGTCACCCTCGCCGATGATGGTGCCAATTTCGGCGAAGCAGCCGCAGCTGTCACAGGTCTCGTTCAATTCCACTTTATCTTCTACGGACATCATTCAACTCCCACTTATTTCGGCTGTGATTCATCGTCACGCAAGGCTTTACGAAAATCCCTGATGGCGGTGCCCAGATCTTCCCCGGCGCCAGCCAGGCGTTTGCTGCCAAACACCACGACCACGACGACGAGCAGGATCAACAAATGCCAGATATGAATTCCACCGAGTCCCATAGGGATACTCCTGACTGATAGATACCGATCGTTTGTATCAAAAGAAGGCGCAAAGATTGTTGGGCAAAATCAAGACAGGCGCAAGTTTGCAAATAAATCACCAAAAAATACGGCGACCCGAAGGCCGCCGTATTGCTTGATGCTACTTGTCCCCTCAACCACTACATCCTGTACCAGCCGCCATTGAAGGCGAGAGACGTTTTGAGCATAAGTTCGCCTAGATATGAAAACAAATGGTATAAATTCATCTAAGAATTGAAGAGGATTCATATCATGTTGCTGGAACAGCTGGGGCGTATCGACCTCAATCTATTGATAATCCTGCAAGTTTTGCTGGAGGAACGAAACGGCAGCCGGGCGGCCCGTCGCCTGCATCTAAGCCAGTCTGCCGTCAGCAAGGCGCTCGGCCGGCTGCGGGAAACCTTCGACGATCCCCTGTTCGTGCGCTCGGCCTACGGGCTGGAACCCACAGCACGTGCCCTCAGCCTGCAGCAGCAACTGCAGCCGATCCTGCTGTCGCTCGACAACCTGATCCAGCCGCCGGATTTTGACCCGACCACCACCGAACGGGAGTTCGTCATCGCCAGCATGGACAGCGCCTTTACCCTGTTCGCCCCGCTCTACCTGAGCGAGCTGAAACGGCAGGCCCCCGGCATCCGGCTGCGCTACGAGGAGTGGACCGAGAACAGCCTGACCGAGATGAGCCAGGGCCAGGTGGACATCGCCTTCACGGTGCGGGAGAACTGCATCAACTCGGACTTTCGGCTCGACACCCTGCCCAACGCCATCTGCCAGCGGCTGCTCGCCATCGACGATCTGACCTGCCTGGTGCAGCACGACCACCCGGCCCTGCACGAACCCGAGTGGGATCTCACCCGCTACCTGGCCTATCCCCACGTGCAGACCTATTGCGAAGGGCGCGATCGCTGGATGCTGGATCACAAGCTGGCGGAGCAGGATCTCTATCGCCGCATCGAGGCGACCGTGCCCTCCTTCGAGGCGGCGCTGCGGATGGGCATGCATTCGGACATGATAGTGACCCTCTCCCGGCTCTACGCCCGCCACGCCACCCAGGTCTATCCGCTGGTGCCGCTGCCGCTGCCCATCGCCCTCGACAGCATCTCCCACCTGCTGATCTGGCATCAGCGCCACGAGGAGGATCCGGGCCACCGCTGGCTGCGGGAGACCCTGCTGGCGCTGATCATGAGCAAGCTGGAACCCACTGCTGCCAAACCGGCCTGATACAGGCGCTGGGCCGTGAGCACCTGACAGAATGAGCAAGCCGGCCCTGTCGGTCGCCGCAAGCTGCCTCATAGCCACCACGCCGGACACAAACAAAAAAACGGGGCTCATCGAGCCCCGTGTCTTGCTTGTCGGCATGCCGGTTGGTCAGTTCTGCCCGGTCACCGCCAGGTAGTGATGCACCCCGTCGAGCAGCATCTGCACCGAGATCATCACCAGCAGCATGCCCATTAGCCGCTCCACTGCGGTGAGCCCTCGCTCACCCAGCAGCTTGTTGAAGACCTCGTAGAACATCAGGATCACCGCGCTGGCGCCCCAGGCCATCAACAGGGCCAGCGACCAGTCCGCCATCCGGGTCGGCTCCTGGTTGGCCAGCAGCAGCAAGGAGGCCAGGATCGAGGGGCCGGCAATCATGGGGATCGCCATGGGCACCAGGAAGGGCTCCTCCCCCGCGGCCAGCCCGGTCACCCCCCCTTCACTCGGGAAGATCATCTTGATGGCGATGAGGAACAGTATGATGCCGCCGGCGATGCTGACCGCCTCCTGGCGCAGGTTGAGGAAATTGAGGATCTGCTGCCCGACGAACAGGAACGCCATCATGATCACCAGCGAGAACAGCAGCTCCCGCATCATCACCTTGCGGCGTCGCTTGGGATCGATATGACGGAGGATCGACAGGAAGACCGGCAGGTTGCCCAGCGGATCCATGATCAGAAACAACATGACGGCAGCGGAGAAAGTATCCATACAACGCCCAGGCCAAGCCTTCAACAGAGGAGGGGAAAGAGGGCGAATATAACAAAGGCGACGGGATTCGGCGAGCGCGGCAGGCGCTCGCCGGCGGGGATCAACCGTGGTTGCAGATCTTGTCGGCGCGGGTCTGGAAACCCTGCTCCGATTCGATGAACTTGCCGCGCTTGGCCAGGAAGTCGATCAGAGCCTCGGCATCCATCTCGCTGGCGCTGCAGGTGTGGAAACGGGCATCCGCCCCGAAGCGTGCGTCGATGGCCTGCTTGAGGCTGGCCCGGGTGAACTGGCCGCCTTGCGCCAGCATCATCTCCATCACTTCGTGACCGTGTACCGATTGAGTCATTGCAAACCTCTTTAATAGACATATTTGATGCCTATTAAATCCTGCCCCACCGCCGACGACCTTGATATAGGCCAACAAATTGCCGATTTCCCTGCCCCCACACTGGTGATGGTCACGGCTTTGTCGATAATGTGGCAACCTGAGCAGGGGATGGCTACACTAACGCCCCTTTTTGCTACCGCAGACCGAATATAAGGACATTGGCGTCATGCTGTTCCATGGACTGGCTTTCAAACCCTGGCGGATCTGGACCCGCCGTCCGCTCTGGTTGAAGACCCTGCTCGGCATGCTGACGGGGATCGGGCTCGGCGCCGCTTTCAGCGAACAGGCATTGCTGCTCAAACCCATCGGCGTGCTGTTCGTCAACACCATCCAGATGCTGATGGTGCCCCTCATCTTCTGTTCGGTCATCGCCGGCCTCACCTCGCTGCTCAAGGGCAAGGCCCTCGACCGCATCGCCGGCAAGGCCATCGGCCTCTACCTCTGTTCCACCGCCGTCGCCATCTGCATCGGCCTGATGATGGGCTGGCTGCTGGAACCCGGCATGGGTGCCAATATGGGACCCTATGAACGGGTCGGCATGGCGGAGTCCCCCACCCTGGCCAGCGTGCTGAGCCACCTGGTGCCGCGCAACCCGGTGCAGGCCATGAGATCCTGCAGGTGATCGTGTTCGCGGTGGCCCTCGCCCTCGCCCTCAACGCCACCGGTCGGCGCGGCCGCCCCGCCATCCTCTTCTTCACCTCGCTGGCGGAGGGGATGTTCAAGCTGACCCAGATGGTAATGGCGCTAGCCCCTTACGGTGTCTGTGCCCTGATGGCCTGGATGACCGGCAAGTACGGCATGAGCCTGCTGCTGCCGCTGCTCAAGGTGATCGGCGCCGTCTACCTCGGCTGCCTGCTGCACGTGCTCGGCGTCTACAGCAGCCTGCTGATCCTGCTGGCCCGCCTCAATCCGCTGCACTACTTCAAGAGCATCGTCGATGCCCAGGCGGTGGCCTTCACCAGCAGCTCCAGCAACAGCACCCTGCCCATCAGCCTGGCCTGTGCCGAGCGCCGGCTCGGGGTCTCCCCCGCCATCACCGCCAAGGTGCTGCCCATCGGCGCCACCATCAACATGGACGGTACCGCCCTCTATCAGGGGGTGACGGCCCTGTTCGTAGCTCAGGCCTTCGGGGTGGATCTGCACCTGGTGGATTACCTGACCATCATCAGCATCGCCACCCTGGCCAGCATCGGCACGGCGGGCACCGGCCTGATGCTGCTGACGCTGACCCTGACCGCAGTGGGACTGCCGCTGGAGGGGGTGGCACTGATCGCCGGAATCGACCGGATCCTCGATATGGCGCGCACCACGGTCAACGTCTCCGGCGATATCCTGGTTTCCGTGTTGATTGCCCGCAGCGAGCAGGATGACGGCGCGGCGCTGATTTGAACCTAACGAGAATCGACTTTGAACCCGTAGATATACCGAATCTAGGCGTGCCTAATCGAGTTAAAACGAGACACGTCCACCCTGCTCAAGAAGCCATGATACAATCAAAAAGCTCAGTGGTGCAGAAAAGCGCGGCGCTATTCCCTGGCACTCTTGCCTGTGCTACTGAGCTCAATTCTTACCCTGCCGCCCCTGGCTTCTCAGACCATTGTGGTGACTCAGGCCAGCCCGGCTTTTCCCGCACATCCGGCAGTTCATATCGGTAGCGCTGCCATTGAGGTAGTAACTCAATATCTTCTGGTTTGGCATATCCACCATCCACGGCTGGCTGGATGCGCTCGATTTCGGTTGTAGCCTCAGCTTGACGTTGGGATAGTTCTTGCTCTGCGGCCTGCTCGGCCAGTTGATACTGAAGTGCTGGGTCTTCCTGCCACTGCCCATCATGCCAAACATTACCAGGGCCAGGGTACGGGACGGCAGTCGCCCCTCGTTCGGCGGGGGTGACATTGGGTGCGGTGATCACCACAGCACTGCCGTCCTCAATGCTCCAGAGGTCAACATCACGCCAGTCGGGCTGAACAACCCACTCTCCATCTGCATGGAGCGCAGGTACCTGACCTGCGACATCGAGATAGCGGGCGCACTCACGCTCCCCCACGGCAGGCGCTGGCTCCGGGGTGGCAAAGGCGGGCAATAGTGGGTTGGCTGGATCCAGCGGATTGAAGTCAGCTGCGTCTATACTCAACAAGCAGCCGGTGGCGGTATCGTAGTGATAGATGTTCATGGCAACTCCTAGAATTTAATGGTGGCGAGGACAGCGGCGTTGCGGGGATTTGTCTGAGCACCACCGGTCATTGTTGTTGCCCCCCCCCCAGTGGCCGGTTCTAACCAGTTCACTGGCCAGACGGACTGTGGGATAAACGTTGTGGTTAATAAGAAGGCCACGAGTCTGTGTCGACCAATTAAACGCTTGGGATGTAGAACCGAGACCGGTCTGACTTGGGTCAAATGCAAGCCAGTGGTTATGTTCCCTGGTTTGATCTTCCTGCCATGCCCCGAATTGACGACCAACATCCGCCCCCCGCCCATCATCCCAGGCCCGTAAAAATTCACCGCGCACATCAAACACTCGGAAGGTGGTGCCATCGGCATTGTCAGCACACTGGAGCGCGCCAGCCTGCCAAGCTCCAGGAGCAACCATGATGCCGTTATGCATGGCCCAGGCCCTCAACGCGGCATAAGCCACCCGAGAGAGGTTCTGCACCCCAGACTTGATATACCCAGCTCGTGGGGTCGGCTGGGTGTCGAGCAGCAGGCTACCGATGAGGCGAGAGGCATAACCGGTGTAGTTAGCACCGTTCTGATTGAACGTCTGCCAGGTCATCCAATCGTGGTAGTCGTCATGCCAGATAGGTCCGATATTGGCAGTAGGAAGAGGGGTTCCGGCAGCCAGATAGTGAGCGTTGATGGCCGCCTTCATCTCTTTGGGGGCGACGGCGATCTCGGCTTTTTCGCCAGCTAAGGCCTCATCTTTCGTGGCGAACCGGGTTACCCCTTGTTCGGTGTAGGTCGCTGGCGGATACGGCGGCCTTTCAACGATCACCGTCACCGCATCTCCATGCATGATGGGCAGCTGGATGTTGAGGCCAAGGGTGCGAAACAGGGTCGAGCCCTTGTCGGCAATGTAGGTGGGCGGATAGTTGGAATAGACAATCAGGTTACCCTGCGCATCCATCAAGCCCAGAGTGCGGATCCACTTCCCGACATGGGCCTGGCTCTCATAGTCCACACCACCTCCCAGCATCGAGCTGGCAGAGGCACCTGATGTCAGCGGCACACGGTCAAACTCACCCGCCACAGCCAGGGCACTGGGCGCAGGCTCAAGCTCTACGCCGCCACCATCGCCGATGGCCATCTGAGTGATGGTAACCACCTGGCCATGCTGGTACGCCTGCTCAATGAGCTGTGCGCCATGGTCGGTTAGCACTGCGTAATAATTCATCACATTCCTCTCACGGTAGTTGACTCTTTTGCCACGATGACGCCATGCGCTCGCACCTGGCCATGAACCGGTTGCAGAGGTGCTGGGCCGATGATGGCGCGTTCCTGGCTGGTGACATAAGCCCGAGTGACCACCTGCCCCCGCAGTTGCGGGCCGATCACCCGCATCCCCCAGTGCTGTGACCCCCGCTTGTTGCTCTCCACCTGCGTGGTCACGTTGCGATAGAAGGCCGCATCAATCGGCTTGGTCTCATCCTGCTGCTGCACATCCACCCGAAAGGTGCCCCGCAGCCCTTCAGGGACCATCTGGTGCCACTCAAGCAACTGGCAGTTATAACCGGTCAGATCCAGCGCCCGTTTCACCGCCCAGGGCGTGCCCTTATAGCGAAACAGCAACAGTGCATCCTTGACCACGGCCCGCTTCTGGGCCTCTGGCCAGGCGTAATCCCACACGTCAACCCGCCACTGCCAGGCAAGCCAGGGCAAAAAGCTCGGGTGACAGTTGTCGATGTCACGCACATGCAACCCCGGCAACGCCTGGCGCAGTGCACCGAGTTCGTCAGCCGTCAGCTGGCTCAGGGTGCGCAGTTCCAATGACTGACGCAAAACAGACGGGATCAACATCCGCAATCACCTCCAAAACAACATGGGGCTATTGTGGCTATCTGTTCGCGGGCGCGATGCCCAAGGGCATGGGCCATCAGCGCAGTGCATTACCATCCAGTCAACAACAACGCCTGGAGGCACCATGAAACAACCACTGACCCAAACCACCATTGCCACCATGATTGAGAAGCACGGCATCTGCCCGTTGCCCTACGACATCAACTACCAGGGCCGCAAGCTCAATGCCGCCCGTCGTCTGCGCGTACCCAAGGTGCGTGATCGCATTGAGGCCGTCCGCTTTGCCAAAGACAGCTTCGGGTTTGAGGCATCCGATGCCGTCCTTGCCGGGGTAGCGGCCAGCGTCCTGGTGTTCGGCACCCTGGTGGAGACCACCACGGATGAAGGCGAGCAGGTCACGCTGGAAGGCGAACTGCCCGTGCCGGTGGATGTGCTCATCGACCAGCTCGAATATGGCGAGTTCATCCACCTGAGCGTCCTGATGGGAAAGCCTCGCCCCTCCTCCGTATCACCGAGCGACACCTCAAAAACGCAATCCGAGTCCTGACGGACGGGCGGCAAGGTCGCGCCACCTATCGCGAAGTCCTCGACATGACTTGGCCTGAACTCACCTTTCTCCTTGAGGTAATGCTTGATGAACGGAAATAACTTTGCCCTGGAGCTGACGGTCGGCATTGAAGACCTGTTCACCCAGCACAAGAAACGGATCGAGAAAGAGGCCAAGAAACTCGAACAGGATTTTAAGGGGCTTCAAAAGACCGCAGGAGACGTGACCGAGTTCCGCCGTATGCAGGAGGGGCTAGAGCAGCTGGGGCGTGAGTCAGGCACCACCAGCCGGGAATTCCAACAACAGGAGCAGCAGCTTCAACAATACGCCTCAGCCTTACGTCGGGCCGAGGTCAACATCAACAACCTGACCCAGGAGCAACGGCGGCTCAATACCCAACTCAAAGAGACCGAAGAGGCCGCCAAAAGCGTCAGGGCCTTGAGCGATGGTATGGGTGGGATCATCGGAGGTGCCGTTGCGGGTGTTGCTGCTGGCAGCATGTTTGCCAGTGGTATGAGCACCATTCAACTGGAAAAGCAGGCCGCACTACAAACAGGCAAAGACACGGGCTATTTCGCATCGAGTGTTGAGCGAGATTGGCGCTCGTCCACCATGCGTGATACCGGGGCCACAGCCGAGCAGGTGATGGCGGCTCGCGTTCAAGCCCACCAAACAGGCGTGGATGAGGTGTCAGCCCGCCGCATGGCCGAGCGCTCTGTGATGCTCAATCGCGCCATGCCTGCCGCTGATATGCAGGAAATCATGCGGGCCATGCTAACCATGAACAAGGGGTTTGGCACCGATAGCGACACCAACGCCGATCTGATTTACCGGATTGCCAGCGGGGCTGGTGATCGCGCCAATGACCTGCTAGACACCTTCAACGAATACTCGTTGCTGATGAAAGATGCGGGCATCTCTGCCGAGCAGTTCAGCGCCATGTTGATGGCAGGGGCCAAGAGTGGTGCGTTCAACTACGACAAACTGGCTGACGGGGTGAAAGAGTCCATCAAGGCCCGCCTGACTGATGGTGGTGAGTTGGAGTCTCTGATGGGCAGTGGCACCAAGAAAGGTGAGATAGACACCCTCGTCAAAGACAAATCGATGCGGGAGGCGTTGAAAAGTGCCATCGGTGAGTTTCGTCAAACCAACGAAAAGGGCGGTGACTTGGCTGCACCATGGATGAAGGTAATGACGCTGGTCAGCAGCCTCTATCAAAAGGATCCTGCTGCTGCGAAGAACATTATGGAGCGGGTCGGTGGGACCCAGTTCTCGGAGGACTTGGGGGCATCATCCGTTAAGACCATGGTGGAAGCGCTGGCAGACCCCATCAAAGTATTGGGGGATTACCAGGGCAAACTGGCCGATGGAGTGAAAGATAGCTTCAGTGCCATGGAGCGGCTATCAACCAGTTGGGAAGGCGCAACTGATCGTTTCAGTCAGGCAGTGGGTGACTTTGCTGAGGCGCAAAGTCCCATCATCGAATTGTTAGCCAGTGGGTTGGACAAAGGCGGTCAGCTCATTGCTGACAATCCAGGCACGGCACTGGGCGTGACAGCAGGCGCATTGGTGCTAAAACAGCAGGCTATCAGAGCCGCGTACAACTCATTGAAAGACCGCTGGTTCAAAGGTGGTGGTGCCGGACTAGAGGCAGCGGAGGCACTGGCTAAAGGAGCGCCAGAGATGGCTACCCCCAAATCAGCCACCAAAGGTGTACCGAGCTGGATGGATCACCGCCTATCTGGTGCCCCTACAGCACCAACACCCCCTCCCGCTACCAGCGGGGGTTGGCTGCAATCACTCAAGGAAGGTGCTGGCAAGACCTTGGGTGGTAAAGGGGGCAAAATGCTGGGGTGGTTACCCGCCCTGCTATTTGGCGGGGCACAGATCTACGATGCGGCCCAGAGCGGTGACAACGACCAACTGATTACCACTACTGCCGGGGTCGGCGGGTCATTGGCAGGTGGTGCGGCTGGGGCCTATGGTGGTGCAGCCTTGGGTACAGCATTTTTTCCTGGGATCGGCACTGCTGTCGGTGGGGTGGCTGGGGGTATCCTTGGCTCCATTCTTGGTGAGGAAGGGGTGAAGGCCATCACCGAAGGAGTAATGGGATGGTTTAATGATGGCAAGAACGGTGCTCAAAACGACGCAGACAAGGAGATGGAACGCCTCTTACCGCCCATGGCCAAGACTACAACCACCAGCACTCCGACCACGCCGCCTCCGGTGCAGATAGCCCTGAGTCACCAGCTGGCTATCTCGGTCACCCCCGACTTTACCAATTCCGCCGATATTGAGGCTGCCATCATCCAGGCGCTGCGCAACAGCACCCCGGAACTGGTACAGGAGCTGAAAGACTCGCTGGAACGGGTGATGCAGAGCATGGATTACGCCCAGCCGTCAGCATGAGAATCGACCACGACGACATCAAAAATATAGGAGAAATAGATATGTTGAAATTTCAAGCCATTCCAGCCCAACAAAATGAGTATGGATATAGCTTTATTAATGAGGGGGGCAATCTTGTCTCTTTGATGCGCCAGCCGTTAATTTATTTCC
>NZ_NEVB01000193.1:0-31341 GCF_002259925.1 Aeromonas sp. A35_P
CTGTTTATACTGTTATTTTACCTGTCAGTTCAGTATCATTCCCATTGAATTTTCATTTAGCTACTTTTTGCTTTTCCTTTTATTAACAGTTGTTAACAAGAGAAAAGGCAGTAGCCAATGAAGTCGGTCCAAGTCACTGGACACAAAATCAAACAACAGCAGCATCGGAAGCGGAATACAACGATGAGCCATACAACTAACCATCCTGAGTACAACTACACCGTTGTTCGCCAGTTCACCGTCATGACGATTGTCTGGGGAATTGTCGGCATGTCGGTTGGCGTACTGATTGCAGCCCAGTTGATCTGGCCTGCCCTCAACTTTGATACTCCCTGGCTGACTTACAGTCGCCTTCGCCCTCTGCACACCAACGCGGTCATCTTCGCGTTTGGCTGTAGCGCCCTGATGGCGACCTCCTTCTATGTGGTGCAACGCACCTGTCAAACCCGGCTGTTTGGTGGCCCGCTGGCGACCTTCGTGTTCTGGGGCTGGCAGGCCATCATCCTCTCTGCCGCCATTTCGCTGCCGCTGGGATACACCACCTCCAAGGAGTACGCAGAGCTGGAATGGCCGATTGATATCGCCATCACCATCGTCTGGGTCGCCTATGCCGTCGTCTTCTTCGGCACCCTGGTCAAGCGCACCACCTCCCACATCTATGTGGCGAACTGGTTCTTCGGTGCCTTCATCATCACGGTGGCCGTGCTGCACATCGTCAACAACATGGAAGTGCCGCTCTCGGGCATGAAGTCCTATTCCATGTACTCCGGCGCCATGGATGCCATGGTGCAGTGGTGGTATGGCCACAACGCGGTAGGTTTCCTGCTGACCGCCGGCTTCCTCGGCATGATGTACTACTTCGTGCCAAAACAGGCGGGCCGTCCGGTTTACTCCTACCGTCTCTCCATCGTCCACTTCTGGGCGCTGATCTCCCTCTACATCTGGGCCGGTCCGCACCACCTGCACTATACCGCCCTGCCTGACTGGGCACAGTCCCTCGGCATGGTAATGTCCCTGATCCTGTTTGTGCCCTCCTGGGGCGGCATGATCAACGGTATCATGACCCTCTCCGGCGCCTGGCACAAACTGCGTTACGACCCCATTCTGCGCTTCCTGATCGTGTCCCTGTCCTTCTACGGCATGTCCACCTTCGAAGGCCCCATGATGGCGATCAAGACCGTCAACGCCCTCTCCCACTACACCGACTGGACCGTGGGCCACGTCCACTCCGGCGCGTTGGGCTGGGTTGCCATGGTCTCCATCGGTGCCGTGTACCACCTGATCCCGAACCTGTTCGGCCAGGGCCGCATGTACAGCATCAAGCTCATCAACGTCCACTTCTGGCTGGCGACCGTGGGCACCGTGCTCTACATCGTCGCCATGTGGATTTCCGGCGTGATGCAGGGCCTGATGTGGCGTGCGGTCAACGACGACGGCACCCTGACCTACAGCTTCGTAGAAGCGCTGCAGGCCTCTTATCCCTTCTACTTCGTGCGCTTCCTGGGTGGCTGCTTCTTTGTCACCGGCATGTTGCTGATGGCCTACAACGCCTATCGCACCATCACTGCGCCCAAAGGTTCCCTGGAACCTGTCGCACAGCCAGCATGATTGAAGAGGTCAAAGCATGAGCAACAATAACCGTCACGAGATCTTTGAAAAAAGCGTTCCCATGCTGGTGGTCGGCATCATTTTTGCCATCAGCCTGGGGGGCCTGGTGGAAATCACCCCGCTGTTCTTCCAGAAACAGACCACTGAGCCGGTCGAGGGCCTCAAGCCCTACACCGCCCTGCAGATGGAAGGTCGCGACATCTTCATCCGCGAAGGCTGCTCCGTCTGCCACAGCCAGATGATCCGTCCGTTCCGCGCCGAAACCGAGCGTTACGGCCACTACTCGGTCGCCGGTGAGAGCGTGTGGGAGCACCCCTTCCTGTGGGGCTCCAAGCGTACCGGTCCGGATCTGGCCCGGGTTGGCGGTCGTTATTCCGACGACTGGCACCGTGCCCACCTGATCAACCCGCGCGACGTGGTGCCCGAGTCCAACATGCCCGCCTTCCCCTGGCTCGACACCAACGTGTTGACCGGTGAGCTGACCGGCAAGAAGCTGGCCCTGTTCCGCGACCACTTCGGCGTACCCTACACGGATGCCGACATTCAGGGGGCCGGTGAGGCCGTGAAGGGCAAGACCGAGCTGGATGCACTGGTAGCCTATCTGCAATCACTGGGTCATGCCCTGAAATAAAGGAGTCAGGATATGGATTACGGCACTTTTCGCGGCCTGTATACCCTGCTGTTGATGGCCATCATGATCGGCATCATCGTCTGGGCCTACAGCAAGCGCCGCAAGACCTCCTTCGACGAGGCTGCCAATCTGGTATTTGCCGACGACGAGCAACCCAGTGCTGATAACAAGAACGCAGGAGCGAAACAATAATGAGCACTTTGTTTAGCATTTTTGTGACCGTCATCAGTCTGGGGACCATCCTCGGCTGCTTCTTGCTGCTGGTATGGTGCCTGCGCGACAAGATGGGCGTGGAAGAAGGCAAGTCCATGGGACACGCCTTCGACGGTATCGAAGAGATCAACAACCCGCTGCCGAAGTGGTGGACCTACATGTTCCTCTTCTTCATCGTCACCGGTCTGGTCTATCTGATTGCCTTCCCGGGCCTTGGCAACTTCAAGGGCGTGCTGGGCTGGCAGAGCTCCAACCAGGACGTACGCTCGCTGGCCGAGTCCAAGGCGGCGGCGGCCTCCGCCAAGGCGGAAGGCCGTGCGGTGGAGTACGATCGCGAGCTCGTCAAGGCTGACGAGATCTACGGCGCCAAGTTCCGCGAGCTGGCCTATCAGGCCGATGGCAAGACCTATCGCGCCATCGAGGAGATCGCCGCCGATCCGGAAGCCCGCAAGGTGGGTCAGCGTCTGTTCCTGCAGAACTGTTCTCAATGCCACGGCTCCGATGCCCGCGGCGGTCGCGGTTTCCCGAACCTGACCGACAGCGAATGGCAATGGGGCGGCGCGCCCGACCAGATCAAGACCACCATCATGGGCGGTCGTCAGGGCGTGATGGCCGCCTGGGGCGAGATCCTCGGCAAGGACGGGGTCCGCGAAGTGGCCTCCTACGTGCTGAGCCTCTCCGGTCGCAAGGTGGACATGGTGGAAGCCAAGAAGGGTGAAGCACGCTTCACCATCTGCGCCGCCTGTCACGGTCCGGACGCCAAGGGCGGCATCGCCTTCGGGGCGCCGGATCTCACCAACAACACCTGGCTCTACGGCGGTTCCCGTCAGGTGGTCGAGCAGACCATCACCCACGGTCGTCACGGCGTGATGCCGGCCTGGAAGGATATTCTGGGTGAAGACAAGGTGCACCTGCTCGCCTCCTACGTTTACAGCTTGTCCCACAACGACCAGCAAAATAAGCAGTAACATGTGATAAACACGTGATTACTCAGCAAAAAGCCTCGACTCTTCGAGGCTTTTTGTTATCTTGTGTTGACTGAAATTCCTCTGTTTCGTTAACCACTGGTTTCACGGTAGTAGCACTATGTCCCAACCCTGGTATCGCCAATTCTGGCCCTGGTTCATCATCGCCCTCCCGACCGCCGCCGTGATCGGCAGCATCAGCACGGCGATCATCGCCAGCAAGGATGGCGTCAATCTGGTGGCCGAAGACTATTACAAGCAAGGCAAAGAGATTAATCAGGATCTCAGCAAGTTTGATCGCGCCGAAGCCCTCAACATCCACATCGCGCTGGAGGTCAACGGCAACGAGCTGACCCTCAAACCGCTGTCAGGGGATATCCCGGCCGGCCAGGCGCTCTACCTCTCCCTGTTTCACCCCACCCTCGCCGGCATGGACAGCGAGCACATGGTGACCGCCGACGGCAACGGCGTCTATCGCCTGCTGCTCGACAAGCCCCTCACCGGCAAGTGGCACGTGCGGGTGGATGCCTTCAACCACGAATGGCGCTTGCAAGAGACAGTCCAGCTCCCCACCAAGGCCCCCGTCGAACTCGATCCCAAAGGGCGCTGAGTCATGAGTCGTCCTGTTTACCATGACACGCCGGCAGCAACCGGCGCTTCACTGTTTCTGCCGACAGGCCGGGTAGCCTGCGGCCAGCTGTCATGAGCGGCTGCTTTCACTGTGGTGAGCCGGTCCCCGCCGGCAGCCGCTATGCCCTCGAGATAAAGGGCATAGTCCAACCCATGTGCTGCCCTGGTTGTCAGGCGGTGGCGGAAACCATTCTCGAATGCGGCCTGGCCAGCTACTACGAGCACCGCACCGCCCCCGGCACCAAGGGCGAGCTGGTGCCCGAAGAGCTCGCCGCCCTCACCCATTACGATCTGGCCGAAGTGCAGCAGGACTTTGTCACCGACAGCGCCACCGGCAGCCACAAGGTGCGCGAGATCCAGCTGACGGTGGAAGGGCTGACCTGCGCCG
This sequence comes from Aeromonas sp. A35_P, assembly GCF_002259925.1. Taxonomy (NCBI): domain Bacteria; kingdom Pseudomonadati; phylum Pseudomonadota; class Gammaproteobacteria; order Aeromonadales; family Aeromonadaceae; genus Aeromonas; species Aeromonas sp. A35_P. The sequence continues at coordinate 4,436 of NZ_NEVB01000193.1, forward strand.
CCTGTGCCTGGCTCATCGAACGCCATCTGGGCAACCTGGCCGGGCTGCACTACATCAACGTCAACACCACCACCCACAGAGCCCGCATCAAGTGGGATCCGGACCGGCTCTCTTTGAGCGACATCCTCAAAGGCTTTGCCAAGATTGGCTATCGCGCCTACCCCTTCCAGACTCACCAGCAGGAAGCGCTCTACGCCAAAGAGGTGCGCAGCTACATGTTCCGGCTGGCACTGGCGGGGCTCGGCTCCATGCAGGTGATGATGTGCGCGGTGGCGCTCTACATGGACCTCTTCATCAGCGTCGAAGAGGAGTTCATGGTCTACTTCAAGTGGATAAGTCTGCTGCTCTCCACCCCCATCATGATCTACTCGGCCCAGCCCTTCTACGTGGGCGCCTGGCGCAGCCTCAGGCAGGGGCACCTCTCCATGGACGTGTCGGTGTCGCTGGCACTGATCGGTGCCTTCGTCGCCTCCATGTGGGCCACCGTGTTCAACACCGGCGAGGTCTATTACGATTCCATCACCATGTTCGTCTTCTTCCTGCTGCTGGGGCGCTTCCTCGAGCTACGGGCCAGACGCAAGGCCTCCGAGTCGAGCTCCAACCTGGCACGGCTGGTGCCCATCATGGCCACCCGGCTCGATGAGGATGGCGAACACGAGGTGGCCGCCAAGACCCTGCAGGTAGGCGATCGGGTGCGAGTGCTGGCGGGGGCCACCCTGCCGGCGGACGGCATCATCCAGCTTGGGCAGGCCAGCCTCAACGAATCCATGTTGACCGGCGAACAGCTGCCGCTGCTCAAACAGGCTGGGGATGCCGTCTACGCCGGCACCATCAACACCGACGCCCCATTGGAGATCCGGGTCAGTCATCGTATCGAAGAGTCGCGTCTGGCCCAGATCATGCGGCTGCAGGATCACGCGCTGGACGACAAACCGGCCATCGCCCAGATGGCGGACGTGCTCTCCCGCCATTTCATTCTGGTGCTGCTGTTCATCGCCGCCGGCGTATGGACCTTCTGGCACTTCCATCAGCCGGAGCAGGCCTTCTGGGTCACCCTGGCGGTGCTGGTCGCCACCTGCCCCTGCGCCCTGTCGCTGGCCACCCCCACCGCGCTCACCTCGGCCACCGCCCGCCTGACCCGTGCCGGCATCCTGCTGCGCCGCGGCCACGTGCTGGACGTGCTGACCCGGGCCAACCGCATCGTGATGGACAAGACAGGCACCCTGACCACGGGCAACATCAGCCTGACCAGAACCGAAGCCTTGGGCAATCTCGACGAGGCGCGCTGCCTTGCCATCGCCCGCGCCCTGGAGGCCTATTCCGAACACCCCATCGCTCGCGCCTTTCGCAGCAACGCCGCAGACGACGCCGTGCTGCTGGCGGCCAGCAAGGTAACTCCCGTCATCGGACACGGTATCGAAGGGGTGATCGAGGGGCGTCACTATCGGCTCGGCAGTGCCCGCTGGCTCGGCATCAGCGATGCCCAAGAAGCACGAGCGGACGGGCTGGTCATCTATCTGGCCAACGAGGATCAGGCGCTCGCCCGTTTCCTGCTGACCGACACCCTGCGCCCGGATGCGAAGGCACTGATCCAGGCCTTCAAGGCGGCCGGCCTCAAGACCACCATCCTCACCGGCGACAGCTCGGCCCAGGCCGACGAGGTAGCCCGCGAACTGGGGGTCGACGAGCTGGTCAAGGGGGTCACCCCGGATGGCAAGCTGGCCTATCTCAAGGAGCACGAGGCCAGCGGTGACATCAGCATCATGGTGGGAGATGGCATCAACGACGCCCCTGTGCTGGCCGGCGCCCACGCCTCCTTCGCCATGGCCGGCGGCACCGATCTGGCCAAAAACAGCGCCGACGCCATCTTGCTGGCCGACGATCTCTCCCGCCTGCTGGATGCCCGCGCCCTGGCGCTGCGCACCCGCAAGATCATCAAGGAGAACTTCGCCTGGTCCATCGGTTACAACCTGCTGGTGCTGCCACTGGCGGCCAGCGGCTGGCTGCCACCCTACGTGGCAGCGGCGGGCATGTCGCTGAGTTCCCTCATCGTGGTCACCAATTCCATGCGGCTCAACCGCTGAGCCGTGGCCACAGGGACAGACAGGGTGAAGGGAACGGACCTCGCTCCCTTCACCATCAAATCGACGGGCCTGAGGCCACCAACGGGTGTACCATAACCCCTCTTATTGCAAGGTTTGCTGCATGAACATCATCTTCATCCTCATCCCCATCGCCATCCTCTTCGTGATCATCGCCGGCGCCGTCTTCTTCTGGGCCATTCGCTCCGAGCAGTTTGAAGATCTCGACCGCCAGGGCTCCAACATCCTGTTCGATGAGGAGCAACCATCCCCCAAGCAGACCGGACACCAAGATGACAACCGGTCTTGATCTGCTGGGTGCCCTGCTGGTGGGGTTGGCCGGCGCCGGCCACTGCATCGGCATGTGCGGCGGTGTCTCCGCCGCCCTCTCCATGGCCATTCCTGCCGATAAGCAGCACTTCTGGGGCCGGCTCGGTTACCTGCTCAACTACAACCTCGGCCGGATCCTGAGCTATGTGATTGCCGGGGCCTTGGTCGGGGGACTGCTCGCCACCACCAGTGAGCTCGGCGCGGGCAAGCATGCCATCGCCGGCCTGCGGTTGGTGGCGGCCCTCCTGATGATTGCCCTCGGACTCTATCTCGCCGGCTGGTGGCAGGGGGTGTTGCTGCTCGAGCGCATGGGCGCCAGGTTTTGGCCCCGCCTCAAGCCACTGGCGGGCAAGTTCATCCCCTTCACCTCGGCCCGGCAGGCACTGCCGTTTGGCATGGTGTGGGGCTGGCTCCCCTGCGGGCTGGTCTACTCCATGTTGACCTGGAGCGCGGCGGCGGGATCGGCCGCTGGCGGCGCGCTGGTCATGCTCTTTTTCGGCCTCGGCACCCTGCCGACCCTGTTTGCGCTGGGGGGGCTGGCGGATCGACTGCGCTACTGGCTGACCCTGCGCAGTTTGCGCCTTGGCGGGGCCCTGCTGCTCATCGCATACGGGCTGCATACCCTCTGGATCGGGATTGCATCCTTTTGAAACCCTATCCAAAACGGATGAGTTGATGGTAAACTTGTTTGATATAAATCAATTATTCGTATGAGCCTATGATCCCGGAAAAGAAACCTGGCAGACGTATTCAGAGCGGTGGCTGTGCAATTCATTGCCAGGATTGCAGCATCAGCCAGCTCTGCATTCCCTTCACTCTGAACGATACCGAACTCGATCAGCTGGACAGCATCATCGAGCGCAAGAAGCCGATCCAGAAGGGTGAAGAGTTGTTCAAGGCCGGCGACGAGCTCAAATCGCTCTATGCCATCCGCTCCGGGACCATCAAGTCGTACACCATCACCGAACAGGGTGACGAGCAGATCACCGCCTTCCACCTGGCCGGCGATCTGGTCGGCTTTGACGCCATCCACAAGCAGGCACACCCCTCCTTCGCCCAAGCACTGGAAACCGCCATGGTGTGCGAGATCCCGTTCGACGTGCTTGACGATCTCTCCGGCAAGATGCCGAAGCTGCGCCAGCAGATCATGCGGCTGATGAGCAACGAGATCATGGGCGATCAGGAGATGATCCTGCTGCTCTCCAAGAAGAATGCCGAAGAGCGCCTCGCCGCCTTCCTGCACAACTTGTCGGTGCGCTTCTCCGAGCGTGGTTTCTCCGCCAAGGAGTTCCGCCTCTCCATGACCCGCGGTGACATCGGCAACTACCTCGGCCTCACCGTCGAGACCATCAGCCGTTTGCTGGGCCGCTTCCAGAAGTCCGGTCTCATCAGCGTCAAGGGAAAATACATTACCGTGCTGGATCACGTCGCCCTCGGCGTCATGGCCGGTGCCACCCGTCCCCCCTGCGGTTAAGCCTCCTCTCTCTGGTGCCGGATCGGTTTACCCCGAAATTTGATCCGGCACACGTCCCCCCTTCTCCTCCTGAGCTAAGCTGTAATGGCTAAAGGTCTGCCATCATTGGTATTTTTGCCAAGGAGGAGGAGAACATGGTCAAGTACCGAAAAATCCTGGTGGTCATCAACCCGGAAGAAGAGCGGCAAATCGCCCTCGAACGTGCGGTCAAGGTCGCCGAACTGGACGAAGGGGCGCAGCTGACCCTGTTACTCACCATTTACGACTTCTCGTATGAAATGACCGCCATGCTGTCGGTGGACGAGCGGGAAGAGATGCGCCACGGGGTGATTGCCCAGCGCCGTGAATGGCTCGACGACATACTCAAACCCTACCGTGCCCGTGGGCTGGATTGCGAGATCAAGGTAGTCTGGCACAACCGTCCCTTCGAGTGCATCATTCAGGAAGTGCTGGAGCAGCGCCACGATCTGGTGGTCAAGGCGACTCACCACCACTCCTTCCTGCAAACCTTCATCTTCACCCCCACCGACTGGCACCTGCTGCGCAAGTGCCCCTGCCCCGTGCTGCTGGTGAAAGAGGGTCATTGGCAGCGGGGTGGCAACATCATCGCCGCCATCAATTGCTCCAGCGACGATCAGGATCAGAAGCTGCTCAACGAGCGGATCACCGAAGAGGGGATCGCCATCGCCGAGCTGCTCGGCTCCAACCTCTATCTGGTCAACACCTACCCGGGTACCCCGGTCAACGTGGCCATCGAGCTGCCGGAGTTTGACCCCAACGCCTACAACGACGCCATTCGCAAACACCACGAGAGCCTGCTGCTGAGCCACGCCGACAAGTACGGCATCGGCCATCTCTGGACCCGGGTGGCGGAAGGCCTGCCCGAAGAGGTGCAGCCCGATCTCGCCGGCGAGTTGCAGGCTACCCTGATGATCATGGGGTGCGTCGGTCGCACCGGGCTCTCCGCCGCCCTGCTCGGCAACACAGCCGAACATGTGGTGGATCGCCTCGCCTGCGACATGCTGATCCTCAAGCCCGCCGATTACAGCTGCCCGGTCGATAGCCGCCGTCCAGCATAAGCCTTTCTTGCCCTCCCCCGGGACATGGCTATAATAAGCCGCTTATTTTTGTCCCGGGTTTCAGGTCATGCTAGAAGAGCTTAACGCCAAAGAAAAATACAGTTTCAACAAACTGCAGAAGCGCCTGCGGCGCAACGTAGGTCAGGCCATCGCCGACTTCAACATGATTGAAGAGGGTGACAAGGTCATGGTGTGCCTGTCCGGCGGCAAGGACAGCTTCGCCATGCTCGACATCCTGATGAGCCTGAAGGCCAGCGCCCCCATCCACTTCGATCTGGTGGCGGTCAACCTGGATCAGAAGCAGCCCGGCTTCCCCGAGCACGTGCTGCCCGAATACCTGAGCACCCTTGGCATCGACTTCAAGATCGTCGAAGAGGATACCTACGCCATCGTCAAGGAGAAGGTGCCGGAGGGCAAGACCACCTGCGCCCTCTGCTCCCGCCTGCGCCGCGGCATTCTCTACCGCACCGCCCAGGAGCTGGGTTGCACCAAGATTGCCCTTGGCCACCACCGCGACGATATCCTCGAGACCCTGTTCCTCAACATGTTCTACGGCGGCAAGCTCAAGTCCATGCCGCCCAAGCTGGTGAGCGACGATGGCAAGAACGTGGTGATCCGCCCGCTCGCCTACTGCAAGGAGAAGGACCTGGTGCGCTATGCCGAGGTCAAGGCCTTCCCCATCATCCCGTGCAACCTGTGCGGCTCCCAGGAGAACCTGCAGCGCCAGGCCATCAAGCAGATGATGCAGGAGTGGGATCGCCGCTTCCCGGGTCGTCTCGAGACCATGTTCACCGCCATTCAGGACGTGATCCCGAGCCACCTGCTCGATCACAAGCTGTTTGACTTCAAGAGCATCAACCGCGACTCCGGCATCATCGACGGCGGCGACAAGGCGTTTGATCCGCCCGAACTGCCCAAGGCGCCGCTGCTGGACATCGACGAGATGGACATGCTGGACGTGATTGAGGTGCGCTAAGCCCTCACCATCACCAATGAAAAAAGGAGCGCCAGGCGCTCCTTTTTTACTTTTATGCCGGCCAGCTGGCGGCCCGGGACCCATCAGCCCTTGTGCAGCCAGGGAGTCAGCCGCAGGATCTCCCCCTGCAGTTGCAGCTTGCCCTCGGCAAACTCCGCCAGCTGGGCGTTGTTCAGCAACAGTTGCCCCTCTTGCCAGGGCAGCGGCAGTTGGCGAGCCCCATCGATGAGGTAGGCGGTGCCGCTTGGCTGCACCAGGCTGACCCTCACCCCCGTCATCTCGGGCAGGAAATATTTGCCAACCATGCCGGCCAGCTTCTCCAGCAGGCTCTGCATGTCGTGTTGGCGCCCCGTCAGCTCGCTCACCTTGAGCTCCCACCGACTGTCTGCCGGCGGCGGCACATCCGCCATCACCTGTACCGACAGATCGCAGGCCTCGTGGGGCTCGGTGAGCCCCACCACCACGGTCGCCTTGTCGAGATTCAAGTCGTCGTCATAGGGCAGCCGCAATTCGCTGTCGACGGTCACCTCGGCCGCCACGTCCCGATCCAGGGTCGAGACCCGGGCCGAGGTGAGCAGGCAGCGCCGACCATTTTGCGGATCGGTCAGATAAAAACCCAGCCTGGCGTGACCAAACTCCCCTTTGGCGAAGGTCTTCATCTGGCTGTAGAAGGTGCCGTACTGCAGCTCGAGGGAGGGCTGCGCCACTGCCAGCATGGGCGCCATCAGCAGCGCGGCCGCCATCCCGTATCGATTGTTCATATGCCATCCTTTTGCATCACGCATCTGCACGCGCCGCTATCTGTTACTGTTGTCTGACGCTCTGCATGCCCGTCAGGCGTTGAAGTGATCGGGGCCCTGGCTCACGTCGGTTACTTCGACTGCCACCCCGCACAGATCCCGGTAGAGGATCCCCTTGCAGTTGAAATAGAGCGGCGCCACCCAGATAAGTCCCAGCCCCATAGGGATCAACGCCAGGAAGAAGAGCGCCATCATCACCCCGTGCAGCAGCACTATGCTGGGCCAGCCGCGGGCAAACAGCTTGAGGGAGACCAGGATGGCCTGCACCGGTGACAGGCCGCGCTCGAGCACCAGCGGCACGGTAAACACCAGCCCCATGCCGATCAGGGCCGACGGAATGAAGGCCAGCATCACCGGCAGCCCCACCAGCTCGAACAGCGGGCCGAACAGGCTGGTGATGAGACTGCCGAGCAGGCTCAGGCTGCCAAGGCGCAGGAAGTGGCGAAAGAAGTCGAACACCTGGCTCGGCCGGGCACGCACCCCCACCGACTGCTGCAACCCCAGCATGTCGAGGGAGGAGGTCATCGGCGACATGATGACGGTGATGAGCAGGCTCAGCACCAGGGCCACGTCCATCCCCCCTTCCTGATTGACGTAGGGGGCCAGCAGGGTATTGCTCAACAGTATCCAGATGGCCGTCACCCCGACGATGGCCAGCAGCAGGCCGAACCCGGTGCGCCGCGTCTGTTGCCAACTCTCCTGCAATACCCCCTTGAGGTCGAGACGATATCCCTGGCTCAGGGACTGTTCGAGGGAACCACCTATCCGCATTTTGTTACTCAATTGACTATCCAACATCCGAAAGACCGCTATTCAGGGAGCACATTATAGCGATTTGACCCGGCATGCGTAGCCGTTTTTCCCGCGCGGCTGTGCTCAAAAAGCCTTTGATTTCATCAGTTCCCCTTGTCCTGGCCGGGATCCCGCCCTTGGCCGACGGCAACCAGGGGCGTAGGATGCCAGGCGACAATGCGGATTTGTTTGCGCGCCCCGCCCCACCCGGGATAACAGGGGGACACGCGCTTCACAAGGAGATGTTCATGTCTGATTTGACCCTCTATCTCGCGCCCGGCACCTGCGCCATGGCCGTGCGTATCGCCCTCACCGAAGCCGGTGCCCCTCACGTTGTCAAACGGCTGGATCTGGCGGCCGGCGAGCAGCGCTCTGCCGCCTATCTGGCCATCAACCCCAAGGGACGGGTCCCGGCTCTTGTCACCGAGCGGGGCGTGCTCACCGAGACGCCGGCCTTGCTGCTCTATGTGGCGCAGCGTTTTCCCAATGCCGGGCTGGCGCCGCTGGACGACCCCTTTTTGCTGGCCAGGATGCAGTAGGTGCACGGCTTTCTCGCCGCCACCGTGCACGTCGCCCATGCCCATGGCCGGCGCGGCAGCCGCTGGGCCGATGACCCGCAGGCCATCGCCGCCATGCAGGCCAAGGTGCCGCACAACATGCGCGAGGGCTTTGCCGAGATAGAGCGCCACTATCTGGCCGGCCCCTGGGTACTGGGGGAGCGGTTCAGCCTGGCCGATATCTACCTGTTCGTGGTGGCGAGCTGGCTCGAGGGCGACGGGGTGGCCATCAGCGACTTTCCCAAGGTTGCGGATCACTATCGGCGCATGCTGGCACGCCCCGGCGTGCAGCAAGGGCTCGCCCTCTAATTCCTCTCGTTGCGGGGTGCCAGTGCTCTTCTGGCACCTTTTTTCCCCGCTTCCCCCTCGCCATTGAGATCGTTTTCACATTTCTGCCATCTCCTGGTGGATCAAAACCGCCTGAGCACCTATCTTCCACCTCATGACGCAACCGGTTGCGTAACCGGTTGCCTAGCTAACATCAGATACGCGGGCATAGCCTGCCGAGGTGCTGTATGAAACGAGGCGTACTGCTCAATGCTCCCCTGAGTGCCCTGGTGGCACGGATGGGTCACACCGACGAGATCACCGTCTGCGATGCCGGCCTGCCCATTCCGGCGGGCCCCGAGCGCATCGATCTGGCGCTGATGGCGGGGACGCCTAGCCTTGGCACCGTGCTGACCGCCCTGCTCACCGACCTGGTGGTGGAGAAGGTGATCATGGCGAGCGAGATCAAGCAGATCAGTCCCGCCGCCCATCAGGCGCTGGTGGATCAGCTGGAAGCGCACGCCGCTGCCCAGGGCAAGCCCATCACCATCGAGTACTGCCTGCACGTGGAGTTCAAAGCTCGCTCCCACCAGAGCAAGGCCATCGTGCGCAGCGGCGAAGTGACCCCCTACGCCAACCTCATTCTCTGCGCCGGCGTGGCGTTTTAAGCCTTTTCAAGGAATCAGCCATGAGTACAACCCCCTCGCCCATTCTGTCGCTCACCGGGATCGTCAAGACCTTCCCCGGGGTGCGGGCGCTCGATGAGGCAGGCCTCAAGGTCTACCCGGGTCAGGTGATGGCCCTGCTCGGCGAAAACGGCGCCGGTAAGTCCACCCTGATGAAGGTGCTGACCGGCATCTATCAGGCCGACAGCGGCAGCATCAGCTATCGCGGCCAGCCGGTCCACTTCAAGGGACCGCGCGACTCCCAGGATCAGGGGATCAGCATCATCCACCAGGAGCTGAACCTGCTGCCGGAGCTCTCCATTGCCGCCAACATCTTCCTCGGCCGCGAGCCCCGTACCCGTTTTGGCAGCATCGACCACAAGCAGCTGCGCGAACGGGCAAGCACCCTGCTGGCACGACTTGGCGTAAAACACGGCCCGGATACCCGGCTCGGGAGTCTCTCCATCGGTGAACAGCAGATGGTGGAGATCGCCAAGGCACTGTCGTTCGATGCCAGCGTCATCATCATGGACGAACCCACCGATGCGCTGACCGACACCGAGACCGAGCAGCTGTTCAAGGTTATCCGCGAGCTGCGTGAGCAGGGCTGCGGCATCGTCTACATATCCCACCGCCTGAAAGAGATCTTCGAGATCTGCGATCGGGTCACCGTGCTGCGCGATGGCAAGTGGATCGGCGAGCAGGCGGTGAGCGAGCTCGACGAAGACAGGATCATCGAGATGATGGTAGGCCGCCGGCTGGAAGAGCAGTACCCGCGTCTGATGCGCGAGCTCGGCCCGGTCAGCCTGCAGGTCAAGGATCTGGCCGGCCCCGGCGTGCGCGGGGTGAGCTTCTCCCTGCGTCAGGGGGAAATTCTGGGCTTCAGCGGCCTGATGGGATCCGGCCGCACCGAGCTGATGAAGCTTATCTACGGTGCCAGCCCCATCAGTGCAGGCCAGGTGACCGTGGATGGTCACGCGCTGGCCCCTAGAAGCCCGGCCGATGGCCTGGCCGCCGGCATCGCCTACATCTCCGAGGATCGCAAGGGCGATGGCCTGGTGCTGGAGCTGTCGGTGCGCGAAAACATGAGCCTGTGCGCCCTCGGCGAGTTCATCCGTGGTGGCAAGATTGACGGCCAGGCCGAACGCCAGGCGGTGGGCGACTATGTGCGCCTGTTCAACATCAAGACCCCGAGTCAGGATCAGCTGATAAAACTGCTCTCCGGCGGCAACCAGCAGAAGGTAGCCATCGCCAAGGGGCTGCTGACCCGGCCCAAGGTGCTGATCCTGGATGAGCCGACCCGCGGCGTCGATGTCGGCGCCAAGAAGGAGATCTACCAGCTCATCAACCAGTTCAAGAAGGAGGGGATGAGCATCATCCTGGTCTCCTCCGAGATGCCGGAAGTGCTCGGCATGAGTGATCGCATCCTGGTGATGCACGAAGGGCGCATCAGCGCAGAGTTCAATACCCGCGACGCCAATCAGGAAAAACTGATGGCGGCGGCAGTCGGCAAACAGTGGCAAGCAGAGCAAGAGGCAGCCGGTGGAAAAATCCATCCCGGTTCCGCTGCAAGTGGTCAGCAAGTAAGTTGACGGGGGGAGGTTCGCCTCCCCTTTTCACTCAAGATTTACGGTGCCTCCCGGCCTGGATCCGGCTTTCGTGTCCATGCCAAGATGCATCAGGAGTACTCAACATGAATCGTCTCGTCGTTCTGGGCAGTGTCAATGCAGACCACGTGCTGCGCGTTCCCCACTTTCCTCGCCCGGGTGAAACCCTGACCGGCCACAGCTATCAAGTGGTGCCCGGTGGCAAGGGCGCCAACCAGGCGGTGGCCGCCGCCCGGTTAGGTGCAGAAGTCTCCTTTATCGCCCGCATCGGCGATGATGCCATCGGGCACCAGATGAAGACTGGTTTTGCTAAAGACGGTATCGACGTGAGCGCCGTCGAGCTCGACCCCAAGCTCCCCACCGGCATCGCCATCATCTATGTGAACGATGAGGGGGAGAACAGCATCGGCATCTCAGCCGAAGCCAACGGCGCCCTCACCCCGGCCGTGGTGAAAGGCCATGAAGCGATGATCGCCGATGCCCACACCCTGCTGCTGCAGCTGGAAGTGCCGCTGGAGAGTGTGCTGGAAGCCGCCCGCCTGGCCCGTGCCCACGGCACCCGGGTGGTGCTCAACCCCGCCCCCGCTCGTCCGCTCTCAAGCGAACTGCTGGCACTGGTGGACCTCATCACCCCCAACCAGACCGAGACCGAGCTGCTGACCGGCGTCAAGGTCACCGACGAGGCGAGCGCAGCCGAGGCTGCCGCCCGCTTCCACCAGATGGGCATCGGAGAGGTGATGATCACCCTGGGCTCGCAAGGAGTCTATTGCAGCAAGGGGCAGCAGCAAGCGCTCATCCCGGGCTTTCGGGTGAAAGCAGTAGACACCACGGCGGCCGGCGATACCTTCAACGGCGCCCTGCTGGCGGCCGAGCTCGCCGGCGCCGACTTTGACGCGGCCGTGCGCTTTGCCCACGGCGCCGCGGCGCTCTCCGTCACCCGGTTTGGTGCCCAGAGCTCCATCCCGAGCAAGCAGGAGGTCGACGCCTTCCTGCTTGAGCAGACTGCGCAGGGGCACTGATGGCCAATATCAAGGAGGTGGCGGCGCTGGCGGGGGTGTCGACCACCACCGTCTCCCACGTCATCAACGAGACCCGTTTCGTCGCCGAGGAGACCCGCGAGCGGGTCTTCGCCGCCATGCGCGATCTCAACTACGCCCCAAGCCTGGTGGCCCGCAGCCTCAAGGTGAAGGAGACCAACAGTATAGGCATGCTGGTCACCACCTCCAGCAACCCCTTCTTCGCCGAGGTGGTGCGCGGGGTGGAGCGTTACTGCTTCGAGCAGGGCTACAACCTGATGCTGGGCAACACCGAGGGCCAGGCCGAGACCGCCCTCTCCTACCTCAAGATGATGCTGCGCAAGCGGGTCGATGGCCTGCTCATCATGTGCAGCGAGGGGCAGCAGGAGGTGTTCAACCAGCTCGACTGGCTCAAGAGCCTGCCGGTGGTGGTGATGGACTGGGGCATGGAGAGTGCCGACGTGGATCTCATCGCCGACAACTCCCATCGCGGCGGCTACCTGGCGACCCGCCACCTGCTGGGGCTGGGTCACACCGCCATCGGCTGCATCACCGGCCCCCACAGCCGCGCCCCCGCCAACCAGCGGCAGGCGGGCTTCGAGCAGGCGATGCAGGAAGCCGGTCTCACCGTCAATCCGGACTGGGTTCAGGAGGGTGACTTTGACTGCGCCAGCGGCCATCAGGCGATGACCCGCCTGCTGGCGCTGCCCGAGCGCCCCACCGCGCTGTTCGTCTGCAACGACATGATGGCGATGGGGGCCATCAGCGCCGCGCATCAGGCGGGACTGGTGATCCCGCGGGATCTCTCCATCGTCGGCTATGACAACGTGGCGCTGGCCGAATTCATGTCGCCGCCGCTCACCACGGTCAACCAGCCGAAAGAGGAGCTGGGCCGCCTCGCCGTCACCCGGCTGCTGGCGCGCATCAACGGCGAGGCGCTGGCGGACCACCTGATCACCGTCGACCCTGACCTGGTGATCAGAGATTCCTGCGCTCCCCGTCCCTGACATACACGCTCAATAAAAAAACAAGGCGACCCCAGGGTCGCCTTGTTTCGTTTCATCTTTGCTCAGCGTAATCCTTGTTGGCTCTCAGGCCAGCTGCCTTGCCTCACCGCCCGCCTGCACCTGCAGTTGCACCAGCCCCAGTCGCCAGGCTAGCGGCTGCAACAGCTCGCTGTGCTCCGCGTCATCTGGCAGCCAGTAACGGACAGGCCAGCCGGCTGCCAGCTGCGCCGGGGTGGCGCTGCCAATGTCTCTGAGCGCCAGGGTGCAACCCTGCTGCCGCAATCCCGCCAGCAAGGCAGCATCCGGTTGCAGTGCCGGCACCAGCAGCACCAGCGGCGTGCGGGATGTGCCCGGCAGACAGGCCAACACCTGGGCCAGCTGAGCCTGGTTGTCGAGCGAGAGCAACAAGGCCCGACCATCGCCATGCAGCGTCTCGTGCGCTTGCAGCAGCCTGGCCAGCACGGGGCCCAGCACGCCGCACTCCTGCAGCCAGCGCATCTGGCAGGGTGTACCCTGCTCTTGCCAGTAGAGCGCCAGTTGCCACAGGCCATAGCCCTGTTCATCTGCCAGCCCCTGCAGTGCCACCCGCAGCGGCGCCGGCTCGCGCCCGGCCAGCCAGCCCCGCAGCTGATGAAGCTGCTGCTGGCTCAACTGCAACTGCTGCTGCATGGCCGGCGCAAACCAGCTGATGTCCCCCTCCTGGCTGCGCGTGGCTTGATTGAGGGCCAGGATGGCCTGATCCAGCAGCCGGCCGGCATCTTGCTGCTGCGCCCTGGCCACCCCGAGCCGGCAGGCCAGCTCGAAGCGGCACTCCCGGGTCACGAACTCGAAATGAAGCAGGCTCACCAGCTGGTGGATGCGCGCTTCCAGCGTCCCGTCCCCCGTGGTCAGCACCACGGCGAACTCGTCGCCGCCGAGCCGGTAGGCGTGGTTGCCGTGAGCCTGTTGCAGCTTGTCGGCCACCGTCTGCAACAGCCGATCACCGACCTGATAGCCGAGCAGATCATTGACCTGCTTGAAGCGTTTGAGATCGAGCACCACCAGGGCGCTCGCCTCGCCGGCGAGCAGGGCGCGAGAGAGCTGCTCCTGCAGGGCCCGGCGGTTGCCAAGCCGGGTCAGGGGGTCGAGCAGGGCGAGCCGACGGTTCGCCAGATTGGCGCGAATGAGGGCGGCCACCAGAGCACCGCCGGTCAGCAGCAGGATCAGCTGCCAGATCTGCAGCCAGAACAGACTGCTGCGGATCTGGCTCACCGAACGTTCCCGCTCCTGGCCGGAGAGGATTTGGTTGCCTATCTGCTCGATGAGCCGGGTCTGGCTGGCGATCGCCTCCTGCAGGCGGGCGAGTTGGGCCCCTTCCCGCAGCTCCCCTGCCGCCATCTGGGGCTCGAGCCGCTTGATCTGCTCGAACAGTCCGGCCAGCGCCCTGCCAAGGCCGTGCCGCTCGCGCGCCTCGGCGGTTTCGCTGCTGATGAGGAAGATATCGAGCCGGTTCCACAGCAGATCGTAATCCAGGCTCAGGGAATCCATCTCCACTTGGCCGACCCGATAGAGCCGCAGATCGGCGAGGAAACGCTGGGATTCGAGCATCACCTGACTGATGTTCCAGTGGATGTTGCGATAGAAGGTGTCGACCAGCTGCTCCTGGCGATGCTGCAGATAGAGGCTGCTGCCCGACGAGAGCAGAAACAGCAGCGAGACCGCAACCAGCAGCAGTTTGTGGCGGGATAGCCCCATCAATCGACGATCTCGATACGGATCACCTGCCACACCATGCAGTTGTGGATGGCGGGCACGTCCAGCTTGGGATAGGTGGTAAACGGGATGAGCAACCAGAGCGGCCCCTTGTTGCGCCGGGTCAGCGGCTTGCCGTCCTCCGCACGCACCAGGGTCAGCGGCACGCCGTCGAACAGGGCCAGATCCACCACCTGTTGATAACCGTTGAGGGCCGAGACGGCGATCTTGCGGGCATCCTGGATCCCTTGCGCCGCCAGCACGGTTGCCAGGGTCGGCCCGCGATAGTGGTGGGAACCCTGAGTCCAGGGGGTGGTGGTGGTGAACTCGGTCTGTGGCAAGGCTGAGAGGGTCGCCTCATCGAGGGCCACCTGCTGGCCGTCTGGCAACACCAGGGTCATCAGGGAGGCCTGTGCCGATGCGCCGGCACAGGCCAGCATCAGGAGGGAAAAAGCGATCCATTGCTTGAGAGTGATCATGTAAGTTGCGCCAACTGCGTCCCATTTTTTGGCTGCCAGTGTGGCGATTTCACCGGTTCATTGCAACTGCGCCGATGCACAATAGCTAGGGGCCGCGCATCTCCATCCAGTTGTGCCCCTCGATCTGCGCCGGCTGGTGCACGCCGCAGCGTTGCAGCAGCTCATCCACATAGGCCGGCACCAGCAGGGAGGCCGGACCGTAGCGCTTCTCGTCAAACTGGCTGCCCACTTCGCTCGGCTCCAGGTTGAGCTCTATGGTGTGGGCCCCGTTCAATCCCGCTTCGTGCACGAAACCGGCCGCCGGATAGACGGCGCCAGAGGTGCCGATGGAGATGAAGAGATCGCACTGGGCCAGCGCGCCGTAGATGCGATCCAGCCCGAGCGGCATCTCGCCAAACCAGACCACGTGCGGGCGCAGCGGCTGGGGAAACTGGCAGCAGGTGCACAGCTCCTCCTGATGGAGATCGCCGCGCCACTCGATCACCTGGCCCGAGCCTGGGCAGCGCGCCTTGAGCAGCTCACCGTGCATGTGAATGAGATTCTTGCTGCCGGCGCTCTCGTGCAGGTTGTCGATGTTCTGGGTCACCAGGGTGACGCAGCCTGGCAGCAGGCGCTCGAGCCGGGCCAGCGCATAGTGGGCCGGATTGGGGTGAATGTGAGGTTGCTGCAGCTGATGGCGGCGGGAGTTGTAAAAGCCCTGCACCAGCTCCGGATCCCGGGCATAGCCCTCCGGCGTCGCCACGTCCTCCACCCTGTGCTCCTCCCACAGACCGTCACAGGCGCGAAAGGTCTTGATGCCCGACTCGGCCGAGATCCCGGCACCGGTAAGAATGACGATGTGTTTCGCTGACTGCACCATGACTGATTCCCTCTGGCTAGCTCTCTGGCTGACCTTAGCACAGGGTGAAAAACGGGCCTATTCGCCCTTGGTCTTATTATGATGGCGCTTACAGGGTGTCGAGCACGCTCAAATCGAGTCGCACGAACACCAGCTCCCGCCCCGTCACCAGGGTGAGCGGCAGGCCCAGCCCGCGCAGCAGCGCCAGCATGGGGCGATTCTGGGGCAGCACCTCCGCCGTCCATTCACGGATCCCCTCGCCTCGCGCCAGCAAGGCCAGCGCCAGCAGGATGCGCCGCCCCGCCCCTCTGTGCTGGAAGTGATCGGCGACGATGCAGGAGAACTCGGCCCGATCCGGGTGCAACCGCCGCCGGATGGACTGGGCCTGGGCCAGCGGCCGCCCCTGACCGTCGGTCAGCAGCAGGCCGATCTGGTGTTCCCTGGGGTAATCGAGGAAAAAGGCCAGCTGCTCGTCGCTCAACCTCTGCTTGGCGCGCATGAAGCGCAGGTAGACGCTCTGCTCGCCGAGTTCGTCATAAGCCGCCCGGATGCGGGCGGGATCAGCCCCCGCCAGCTCCTGCAAACGGCAGGGAACACCCCCGACCTCCATCATCAGCGGCAGGTCGGCGCGAGTACGGGGATGAAGCCAGCCGGCCAGGGAGCGCCGCAGCCGGGCTTCGTCCGGCGGCCAGCAGAGGTAGCGGGCCACCCTCTACCAGCGCCCCGCCATACCGCGATCGCGCCACAGATTGTGGTCCAGCAGGTTGAAGGGATCGTCCAGATAGAGGGCGATGCCGAGTTCCCGGGCTCGGTTGATGAAGCGCCCCAGCAGGGAGTCCGGGGTCATGGCCTCCAGGCTCGGCAGCAGGCTCTGCCCCAGCAGCAGCTGCTGCAGCGGCATCCGCTCCAGCAAGTCGAACGGAATGTGCTGATCGTTGTCCAGCAGCAGGGCGAGCCGTGCCCCCGCCAGACTCGCCTGCAGCACCAGGGCAAAGCGCTCCGCCTGGCTCAGCAGGTGGTCACGCCGGTGGATCAGCAGGGTTAGCTCGCCAGGCTCCCTGCCCCGCTGGACGAGCCACTCGCGCACCAGCTCCCAACGCGGCGGCAAGCCGGTCACCGCCAGCCAGATGGGCAAGGGTGACGGGGGATCGGACAAGAGCCCGAGCAGCCCTTTTTCTTCCCCCTGCCAGGTGCGGATGGTGCGGCGCAGTCCGCTCAGGCGTCGTTGACGCTGCGGCCCCAGATAAAGCCCCTTGAGCAGGCTCAGCAGATCGTCGGCCAGCAGCGGCTTGGCCAGGGCCGCCAGTACGTTGAACCCGGCATCGTGCAGCAGGCGCCGGGCGCCGTCGATCAGGGTCTGGTCGTGGGCGGAGAGCAACACGATGGGCAGGCCACTGTGCTGGTACTGGGGCTGGCTCATCAGCAGGCTGATGGCATCCTGATCCACCAGGCTGAGATCGCTCACCAGCAGCTTGATCTCGCCACCTGCCAGCGCCTTGATGCAGGCATTGCCATCCTGCACCCACTGACAGGGCAACCCCAGTCCCCTGATCTCCTGCTGGATGTGGGCCCCCTGAAACGGGTGATCCTCCAACAGCAGTACCTGGGTCTTGGCCAGCCACTCCTGCCACGCCAGATAACGGCCATTGACCCCTGCCAGCCAGTCATCGGTGAGGCGATAGACCCCTTCGGCCTGCGCCGTCAGTTGCGGCAGGTAGTCAGCACCGGCGTGGGAGTCGGGATCGAACAGGGCGATGGCACCGGCGGCGAACAACCCGTCCCACTGCCAGCAGGCATCGGGGCGGGTGCGGCGCAGGGTGGCAAACTCCGGCAGTTCGACGGCTTTTGCCGCCCGATAGGCCACCCCGTCCAGGGCATAGATGGTCACGGGGTGGAACAGGCGCTCATCCGTCTCTTCCGAGTTCAGCAGCGCCAGTAACTCTTCATCTGTGATGATCATGTCAGAGCCTCTCACGTAGTCGCCGGCACACCTCGTCCAGAGCTTGCTGCAGCGGGGGTAGCAGGGGTTGCCGTGGATCCCGTTTCCACTGCTCGATCACCTTCACAAGCGGGGTGGCTCCCACCATTTTGGCGGCCCCCTTCATCTTGTGTAAAGCGGCTTCCAGTGCCATCTCGTCTGCTTGTGTGACACAGCGCTCAATGTCGGCCAGATCCTGCCTGGTTGCCTCCAGATAGAGGGGGATAAGCTCTGGCGCCAGCATGGACACCTCCCGCTCAGCCCAGACCTCCCCCTCGGCGGGTACACCGCTTTGAGGGGGAGGCTCGGGTGTATGCGCCTGTGCAGACTCGCCCAGGCCGCGCAGCAGATTGGCCAGATCTTTAAGCAGCAACGGCTTGTCCAGATGGCCGCGGCAGCCGCAGCTGGCCAGTTGCGCCGCCGCCGGCTCGCTGAGGTCGGCGGTGATGACATAGGTGGGCAGATGCTGCCAGCGCGTGGAGTCTCGCAGTCGACGACAGAGCTCGGCCCCGTCCATCACCGGCATCTGCAGATCGGTCAGCACCAGATCGACCGTCTCGTGCTGCAGCATGTCGAGCGCCAGCTGACCGTTGGCCGCGCTGATCACCTGGGCACCCAGCTGGGTCAGCTGCATGCTGATCAATACCCGGTTCACCTCGTGATCTTCAACCAGCAGCACCCGCATCCCCTGCCCTGGCTGCGTGATCATGCCCTGGGCGGAGGGCACCAGCCGCGGCTGCAGCAGGCTGACCACAGAGCCAGGTACCCAGGGTTCGCCCTGCCAGTCCCAGTAGCGCAGCCCCTGTTCATCCTGAGCAGCGATCAGCAGCGGGCCGGCCGGATCGTCCTGCAGATCGAGCTCACCCAGCCAGGGCAGCAGATAGTCCCGCTCCGCCCCGTCGAGCGCCACATGGACGCTGCTCACCCGCGGGCGCCAGCGCGGCATCTCCTGCAGCAGTACCAGCGGTAATACACAGATGAAGCGGCTGCCGCCGGTCGTGCGCGGCTCGACCCGGATCTCGCCCCCCATCTGCTCCATCAGCTGGCGACAGATGGCAAGCCCGAGCCCGGTCCCCTGGGCCCGCGGCTGGCCCTCCTCCCCGCCCTGTTCAAAGGGCAGGAACAGGCGTGGCAGCAGCTCGGCACTGATGCCGGGCCCCTCGTCATCCACCCCGCACAACAGCTGGGTACCGTCCCGCCGCGCCCACAACACCACCTCGCCACGGCTGCTGAACTTGATGGCATTGGCCAGCAGGTTGTGCAGCACCTGCTGCACGCGGTGGGGATCCAGCTCCACCTGGGCGGGTAGCCGGTGATCCAGATCCAGCCGTAGTTGCAACCGCTTGGAGCGCGCCTTGGACCAGTGCACGGCGGCCACGTGCTCGCACAAGTCCACCAGATCGGTGGGCTGGGGCGAGAGCGCCAGCTGCCGGTTCTCGTTGCGGCTGAAATCGAGCACATCGTTGAGCAGGCCCAGCAGCTCATCCCCTGCCTGCCTGACATGGGAGAGCGCAGAGTGCTGCTCGGCATTGAGGCTGGTGTGACTGAGCCACTCCAGCAGCCCCAGGATGGCGTTCATGGGGGTACGGATCTCGTGGCTCACCGCCGCGAGGAAGCGGCCCTTGGCCAACACGGCCTGCTCGGCTCGCTCATGGGAGGCCTGCAGCGCCTGTTCCTGCTCGACCCGCACCGTCACATCCTGCACCACCCCGTATACCCGCCACCCCAGCCCAGGCAGACTGCGCCCCCGGCCGTAGAACTGCAGCCAGCGGGTACCCTTGAGCGGATGCTGATAGCGCAGGGCATAGGAGAAGGGCTGGCCAGCCTGCAACATCTCGCGCATGGGCTGCTGCATCTCGACCTTGTCCTGCGGCGCCAGCCGTCCCAGCGCCTCGCCCGGATTGCGGCGGATCTGCTGGCTGGCCAGCCCCAGCAACTCATAGCTGCCGCGACTGATGAACTCCACCTGGCGGATCCCCTCCTTGTGCAACAGGAACTGGATCACCACGCCGGGCACCGTATTGGTCAGCGCCCGCAGGCGACGCTCGGCCTGGCGCAACAAGCGGGTGCGCTCGCGCAGGGCACTGATGTTGGAGAGCGCGATGAGATCCCCCGCCGGCGATTGCTTGCCAAGCTGGAGCGGGATCTGGGCATAGGAGTAGACCTGATCACCCAGTGCCATCTCCCCCTCGCTCTCTTGCAACTGGGCCTGTGGCAGGTGCAGTTCCGCCAGATAGCGGGCCTCCAGCCGCTTGGCCTGCTTGTTGCGCTTGATGATCTCACCCTGATTGTCCCGCAGGAACACGGGCACCGGCAGTGCCTGGAACAAGGACTCCCGGAACTGGCTTTCCAGTGCCAGAGTCCGCTCCATCTCCTGGCGCTGACTCACCTCCCGTGCCAGCTGCTGACGCGAGCGCCAGATCAGCCAGATGACACCGGCACTGATCAGCAGCGCCAGCAACACCGAGCCCAGCCAGATCCCGTAGCTGACCCCGGCCTGCTGGGTCAGCACCAGTCGGTGCCAGCGCAGTTTGAGATCGTCATTCTGCTTGCCGGTGAGGGTCATCAGACTCTGCTCCATCACCCCGGCAAGCCTGGGGCTGTGCCGACTGATGGCAAACCCCAGCCCGAAGCGCTGCGGCAGCTCCCGCACCTCCAGTCCGTCCAGTTGATTGTTGCGAAGCGGGTATTGCAGCTGATAGAGCTCGGCCAGCATGGCGTCAGCCGCGCCGCTTTGTACCGCCGCTATCCCCGCTGCCAGAGTGTCGCTCTTGCGCCAGCGATGCGTGCCCTCCAGACGGGTCAGCATCTCTTCGTCATAGAGAGTGGCGGGCACCACTATCTCACCCTTCACCGACGCCAGCTTGTCGAACGGCTGCGTCTTGCGGCTCACCAGGGCATAACGGCTAATCGCCATGATCCGGGTGAAGTCGAAGACATTGGTCAGGGCCGGTGTTTCCAGCAGGCCGGCCATCATGTCCGCCTCGCCGCTTTGCAGCTTGGCCAACGCCTCTTCCCGGCTGGTGGTGGGGATCACGTGGAAGTTGAGACCGGTCTGCTGGCTCACCAGCTTCAGCACGTCCGCACTCCACCCGTTGAGATCACCCTGCTCATCGAGACCGCTGTAGGGCATCAGATCCGGGTTGACCACCAGCTTGATGGCGCTGGAAGTGCCAACCAGCCAGGCCTGCTCCTTGTCGGTGAAGTGGAGCGGGTTGATGTCCTGTTCCCCCTGCGCCAGGTAGCGGTCGAGATCCTGATAGAGGGAGCCCGGTGGCAGGTAACGGATAGCGGTGTCGATCAGCTCGCGCAGCGCCGGTTTGTCCCGCATCATCAGCCGGTAGCTCACCACCAACTCGTCGCTGCGCAGGCGTCGCAGCCGCAGCCCGGTGTCCGGGTATTCGCGCATCAGGTAACGCAGCTGCAGGTAGTCGCCGAGGTAGGCCGTTCCCTTGCCTGCCGCCAGCGCCGCGTACCAGTTGTCCGCCTCGGTCAGGGGCTGCTGGGTTGAATGAGGATAGAGGGCCCGCAGCACCTCGTTCGCCTGCCAGATGGGTGAAACCAGGAACCTGGCCTGATCCAGCTCGCCACGATAGAGGATGGCGGACTCGGCCTCCAGCATGGCACGGCTGAGCGCCATCCCGGGCAGGACCTCCAGAGAGGGACCCACGTTGGGAATGAGATCGCAACGCCCCTCCAGCAGTCCGCTGCGCACGGCAGACCAGTTGGGCAACTTCTGGTAGATGAGCGGAAAGGGTAGCAGCTCAGCCAGCCTCGCCATCTGATCCACCAGCAGCCCACCCGACTCATCAAGATAGGGAGGACGGATGAGCGCCGGATAACAGATGGTCAGCGACTTGGTGGCATCGGCAAATGCCTTGGCGGTCGTGGAGAGAGGCAGATTCATCGCCTGCAGTGGCGCGGCCAGCAGCAGACCTAGCAGTAGACTGGTTTTTTTCATGAAAAAGTAAAAGCCAGGCGGTTGCCTGGCTTTTTGTCACTCGTTGGGCTCAACATTTTCGACCCTGGCCTTGAGTTTCTGACCAGGGCGGAAGGTGACCACCCGCCGGGCGCTGATGGGAATATCTTCGCCGGTTTTCGGGTTACGTCCTGGACGCTGGTTCTTCTCACGAAGATCAAAGTTACCGAAGCCTGAAATCTTGACTTGTTCACCACGCTCAAGCGCTTGTCTGATCTCTTCAAAGAAGGCTTCCACCATATCTTTGGCTTCACGCTTGCTCATCCCGAGCTGGGTGAACAGGTGCTCTGCAATGTCGGCTTTGGTAAGCGCCATAGATCAATCCCTCAAGGATGCATTCAACTCTTCACCAAGGGCCCGCACGACATTGTCCACGGTCTCGGCAATCTCTTTCTCCTCCAGAGTGCGCTGGGTGTCTTGCAGAACAAGACTGATGGCCAGGCTCTTCTTGTCCTCGGCCATACCAGCACCCTGGTATACGTCAAACAAGTTTATTCCAACTACCTGATTTCCGCCAACTTTTTTAATTACTGCCAGCACATCGCCGGCCAGAACCGCAACATCAACCACCACGGCAATGTCACGGCGGTTGGCCGGGAACTTGGAAACTTCGGCTGCAACCGGCACCTTGGCCGGGGTCAGCTTGTCCAGCTCCAGTTCGAACATGACGGCGCGGCTCTTGAGGCCCAGCTTCTTCTCGAGGCTCGGGTGGATCACGCCGATATGGCCGATTACGGCGCCATTGCGCAGGATGGCCGCGCTCTGGCCCGGGTGCAGGGCACTGTGCTCGGCCCGCTCGAAGGTGAAGGTGGCCCCTTCGGCGGTCAAGTCCAGTACCGCTTCCAGATCCCCTTTCAGATCAAAGAAGTCGGCAGCGCGGCTCTTGATGTCCCAGTGCTCGTCGCTCTGGTCGCCGGTGATGATGCCGGCCAGCATGGGCTCCTGACGGATGCCGTTCTCGGCATTTTCGTCCTTGATGAAACGCAGGCCCTGCTCGAACAGGCGCACGCGCGGCTGCTGGCGGTTCTGGTTGTAAACCACCGCCTGCACCAGACCAGGGAAGAGTGACACGCGCATGGCGGACATCTCGACCGAGATCGGGTTCGGCAGCACGATGGCATCGCTCTGCGGGAACAGGGTCTGCTGCGCCTTGGGATCGACGAAGCTGTAGGTGATCGCTTCCTGGAAGCCACGGGCGACCAGCAGGTCACGCACCCGCTTGAGGGTCACCTGTCCTTCCGCCTGTTCCACCATCGCCAGAGAGGCGGCGGGTTTGAGGTTGGGGATGTTGTTGTAGCCGTAGATGCGGGCCACTTCCTCGATGAGGTCTTCCTCGATGGCGATATCGAAACGCCAGGAGGGAGCCAGCGCGGTCCAGCCGTCGGCGTCCACGGTCACCTGCATGCCGAGGCGAGTCAGGATCTCGACCACCTGCGCATCCGCCACGCTGATGCCGATCACCTTGTCGAGCTTGGCACGACGCAGCTTGATGGGAGCAGCCTTGGGCAGATGGGCATCGGATTTGACCTCGATGACCGGACCCGCTTCGCCGCCGCAGATATCCAGCAGCAGACGAGTGGCACGGTCCATCACCTTGGCCTGCAGATCAGGGTCGACACCGCGCTCGAAGCGGTGGGAAGAGTCGGTGTGCAGACCGTAAGCACGAGCCCGGCCGGTGATGGATAGCGGCGCGAAGAAGGCGCACTCCAGCAGGATGTCGGTGGTGGTTTCGGAGACGCCGGTGCGATCGCCGCCGAAGATGCCGGCCATGCAGGCAGGGCCCTGGGCGTCTGCGATAACGAGCGTGGTCTCTTTGAGCTTCACCTCGTTGCCATCGAGCAGGGTCATGGGTTCGTCGGCCTTGGCGCGGCGCACCACCAGTTCCCCTTCAAGCGTCGCCAGATCGAAGGCGTGCATCGGCTGGCCGTATTCCAGCAGCAGGTAGTTGGTGATGTCGACGATGGCGTCGATGGAGCGAATACCGCCACGGCGCAGCTTCTCCTGCATCCAGAGCGGGCTCTGGGTGTGCAGGTTCAGCCCCTTGATGACGCGGCCGAGATAACGGGGGCAATCGGCCGGCGCTTCGACCCGGATCGGGAAGGTAGCGTCGATGGTGGCAGCAGCAGGGGTCCAGGTCGGCTCGACCACGTCCACGCTGTTGAGCACGCCGATTTCACGGGCCAGACCCGCGATGCCGAGGCAGTCGGCACGGTTCGGGGTCAGATCCACGTCGATGCTGACGTCGTTGAGTGCGAGGTATTCGCGGATATCGGTGCCGATAGGGGCGTCAAGCGGCAGCTCGATGATGCCATCGGCCTCGACGTCGATGCCCAGCTCGCTGAAGGAGCAGAGCATACCGTGAGACGGCTGACCACGCAGCTTGGCTTTCTTGATGGTGAAATCACCCGGCAGGGTCGCCCCGACCTTGGCCACACAGACTTTGAGGCCGGCGCGGCAATTCGGCGCGCCGCAGACGATGTCCAGCAGCTCTTCTTCACCCACGTTGACCTTGGTCACCCGCAGCTTGTCGGCGTCCGGGTGCAGGGCGCACTCGACCACTTCACCCACCACCACGTTGTTGAACTGGCCAGCCACCGCTTCCACGGCGTCCACTTCCAGACCGGCCATGGTGATCTGCTCGGCCAGTGCGTTGTCACTCAACTCGGTGCGGACCCACTCCATCACCCAGGATTTACTGAATTTCATGTTCTCTCGCCCTTACTTGAACTGCTTGAGGAAGCGCAGGTCGTTTTCGAAGAAGGCACGCAGGTCGTTGACCCCGTAACGCAGCATGGTCAGGCGCTCAACGCCCATGCCGAAGGCAAAGCCGGAGTATTTTTCCGGATCGATGCCGACCGAACGCAGCACGTTCGGGTGCACCATGCCGCAGCCCAGCACTTCAAGCCACTTGCCATTCTTGCCCATCACGTCCACTTCGGCGCTCGGCTCGGTGAACGGGAAGTAGGAAGGACGGAAACGAATGGTCAAGTCTTCCTCGAAGTAGTTGCGCAGGAAGTCGTGCAGGATGCCCTTGAGCTCGGTGAAGCTGGCATGCTCGTCAACCAGCAGACCTTCAACCTGATGGAACATCGGGGTGTGGGTCATGTCGTAGTCGTTACGATAGACGCGGCCCGGCGCTATGATGCGGATCGGCGGCTGCTGGTGTTCCATGGTGCGGATCTGCACGCCCGAGGTGTGGGTACGCAGCATCAGATCAGGATTGAAGTAGAAGGTATCGTGATCGGTACGCGCCGGGTGGTGCGCCGGGATATTCAGCGCATCGAAGTTGTGGAAGCCATCTTCAATCTCGGGACCACGGGCAACCTTGAAGCCCATCTCGCCAAACAGGCGCTCGATGCGCTCGATGGTGCGGGTCACCGGGTGCAGACCGCCATTCTCGATGCGGCGGCCCGGCAGGCTGACGTCGATGGTCTCGGCGGCCAGCTTCTGGTTCAGCACGGCAACTTCGAGGGCTTCACGACGCCCGTTCAGGGCATCCTGAACCTGCTGTTTGGCCTGGTTGATCACGGCGCCCGCGGCGGGACGCTCTTCAGCGGACAGGGCGCCCAGGCCCTTCATCTGCTCGGTAAAAAAGCCCTTTTTACCCAGATATTTGACCCGGATTTCGTCAAGGGCGGCGATGTCGCTTACGCCCTCAATTTCGGCCCTGGCTTGGCCGACTACTTCTTCAAGCTGTTGCATGTCTTCCTCGTCACCACTCCCGGTACAGGAGCCTTTAGGCTAAATAAGGTCAAGAGGGGAATAATACAAAAAAAGCCCCTTCACTGACCATAGTTAAGGTGCCCTTTTCTCCCTGCAAATCATTTTGTTATATCAAGCAAGTCCCAAGAGCTTCCCCACTTGTCCGAAATAATGAGGATTTAACCTAGCTTGTTGGCATATTGAGCTGATAGCAGGACCTGTGAAGCCTGCTCCCCCGCTGCACCATCCCACTACGGGCAACAAAAAAGGAGGATCTATTCCACTTCACATACCCATCAAATCAACAAGATGCATATCAACGAGTCATGCGCTAATTGAAATCACACCAGAGCTTCGCAACGACACTCAGGGCGCCATGACTGGGCACTTTCTCTCATGCGGTAGGCGGTGGATGTGCCAATGTATCGAGGAAAATCACATCGCTGAGGGGTTTCTTGCGTACCGCTCCCCTGCTTGCAGGGTCTGGCCATGGCTGCGTCACTAGTATGCGATGAGTTCTGAGAGCGGCCGATTATCCGCCAGACAATCCACCCACTTCCCTGCCTTGCGGGAACAGTCGGCATCACCCTTACTTTAAGGTCTGGGGCGGCATGATGCCGCGTAGCCATCGACAGGAATTCAGTATGAAAAATGCTACCACAGGAATGATCTGGATCACCCTGATCAGCGCATTGTTCACCAGCCCATTGAGTGCCAACAGCGAAGATCCTATGCATGATCGCGGCCGTTATCTGCTCAAGATATCGGGCTGCAACGACTGTCATACCCCTGGCTATGCACAGAGCGGAGGTGCAGTACCTGAGAAGGACTGGCTGACCGGTGACAGCCTCGGCTGGCGGGGTCCCTGGGGCACCACCTACCCGAGCAACCTGCGCCGATACATGCAGACAATCAGTGAAGAGCAGTGGCTGGCCCGGGCAAAAAACCGGCAATACCGGCCACCCATGCCATGGTTCGCGCTAAGAGATATGTCGGAAGACGATCTTCGCGCAATTTACCGTTTCACCAAGCATTTGGGGCCAGCAGGTGATCCCGCACCAGCCTATTTGGCGCCGGAGCAGATGCCAGGGGGGCCCTTCGTTCAGTTCCCTGCCCCACCCGCTCCTTGATCACCGGCCAGCACTCAACGATATGACCCGGAAAATGTGGACACGAGGAAAAGCGGAAACAATTTAAATCAATAAGTTACCTGATTACCCATGATTAGCAGTCACCCCGAACTATACTGATCTTATGCACAGTTATCGAGGAGCGAGATCATGGCCAAAAGCAAAGTCCAATTCCAGAAAGGCTACAGCCTGTTTGAGCTTCTCAAGGACTATGGCACTGAAGCTCAGTGCGAAAACGCGTTGTTCACTTGGCGTTTTCCTCACGGCTTTGTCTGCCCTGAATGTGCCAACAAGACCTGTTGTCACCTGAAAAGTCGGCCACGCGTGCTGCAATGCAATCACTGCCATCACCAGATGTCATTGACTGGGAACACTATTTTCGCAAACACCAAGCTCCCGCTGACCAAGTGGTTTCTGG
>NZ_NEVB01000194.1:0-31286 GCF_002259925.1 Aeromonas sp. A35_P
TCCATACACACCATAAAATAGGCAAAAAAATAAAACGCCCCTCAACGGGGCGTTTTGCATGCAGCAGAGCCGGGATGACCCGGCCCCGCCTTACATGGCGTTGGTGGATTCGAAGATCTTGTCGGCTGACGCCTCGACGAAGCCCGGGTAGAGCACGCCGTCGGCCTGCGGGTAGCGCAGGGCGAATTCGTAGAAGCAGCTCGGGATGGTGCGCACACCGTCGCTGAAGGCCACGTCCGCCTTGTCGGCCATGGTGGAGGATTGCTCCAGCATCACCTGCGGGTCCCCTTTCACCTCGCCACCCACGCTGTTGAGCACGAAGCCGGCTGCTTTCAGAGCAGCGTTCACCTGCTCTATGGTGTCGAAATCCCGCAGGCGGTTGATGTTGACGGTGAAGTGGTTGGCGCGATAACCCCAAGCAGCCATCCAGGCTGCATACTCGCTCTCCGCCAGCAGGGTCTGGTAGTCGGCATAGGAGACCTGCCAGGGGGCACCGGCATAGAGGAAGGCGGCGGTATCGGTCAGATGATCGGGCACCTGATCCACCAGCTTGTGGATGATGGCCTGAGCGCCTTCGGAGAGCTCTTCTACCTTCAGCTCGCTGATGAACACCTTGGGAGCATCCGGATCCTTGTGCTCGAAGTGCTTGGCGTAGAGCTTCTTGGCCTTGAACACGTACTCGCCCTTCTGCTCGTAGCCGAGCGCCAGGAAGTGGGTCGCCAACTTCTCCAGCCCCAGCTTGGGCAGGTTGTAGGTGCGAAACGCCACGTGATCGTTGACGATGGGTTCACCGCCCCCCAGCAGGGTGTGCACCTTGTGGGCACTCGGGGTCACCTTGATGTAGTTGTCCCACAGATGACTGAACAGGGTGTCGATATCCTTTTGCATCTCTCTTTCCTTTGATTGCGGGTACAGACAGGGGCACCCTGAGGTGCCCCCTTTTCGTTGTTGTCAGAAGCTCAGGCCGGGAGACAGCTGATCCGGCATGGCAGCCTTGCTGTCTTCGACGGAAGCGACCGGATACGCACAGTAGTCGGCAGCGTAGTAGGCGCTCGCTCTGTGGTTGCCGGAGGCGCCGATGCCGCCGAACGGCGCGGCACTGGAGGCGCCGGTGATGGGCTTGTTCCAGTTGACGATGCCGGCGCGAATGCGTTTGAAGAAGTGGTTCCAGTCCGCCTCGCTGTCGCCGAGCAGGCCGGCCGAGAGGCCGAAGCTGGTGGCGTTGCCCTGGTCGATGGCGGCATCGAAGTCGTCGTAGCGAATGAGCTGCAGCAGCGGGCCGAAGTACTCTTCATCCGGCAGCGCCTTGACTGCCGTCACGTCTATGATGCCTGGGGAGACGAAGCCGGTGCCGGCTTCCAGGTGCTTGAGGGTGAGCAGGCTCTCGCCACCGAGGCGCTGCAGGTTGGCTTGCGCCTCGACCATGCCGAGCGCTGCCTTCTCGCTGATCATGGCGCCCATGAACGGCTGCTCGGCGGCGTCATAGAGACCGACCTTGATCTGGCCGACCACCACCACCAGGCGCTTGACCAGAGCATCGCCCCGCCCGCCGCGCTCGACAAACAGGCGGCGCGAGCAGGTGCAGCGCTGGCCTGAGGTGATGAAGGCGGACTGCACGATGGCATGGACGGCGCCGTCGATGTTGCTCACGTCTTTCACGATCAGCGGGTTGTTGCCACCCATCTCGAGGGCCAGGATCTTGCCCGGCTGGCCGGCAAACTGCTGGTGCAGGAAGTGGCCGGTACGGGACGAACCGGTGAAGAAGAGGCCGTCGATGTCCGGGTTGCCGGCCAGCGCCTTGCCGGTATCCACCTCGCCCTGCACCAGGTTGAGCACGCCCTTGGGCAGCCCCGCCTCCTGCCACACCTTCAGCATGGCCTCGGCCACCATGGGGGTCAGCTCGGACGGCTTGAACACCACGGTATTGCCGGCGATCAGCGCCGGCACGATATGGCCGTTGGGCAGGTGGCCCGGGAAGTTGTAGGGGCCGAACACCGCCACCACGCCGTGGGGCTTGTGGCGCACGAATGCCTTGGCGCCCGGCATGGGGTTCTCCACGGTGCCGGTGCGCTCGTCATGGGCGCGGATGGATATGGCGATCTTGCCCTGCATGGCGGCGACCTCGGTACGGGTCTCCCACAGCGGCTTGCCGGTCTCGCGGGCGATGGTCAGGGCCAGCGCCTCCTTGTGCTCGCCAAGCAGGTCGGCGTAGCGGCGCACGATGGCCAGACGCTCCTCGAGTGCCAGATCGGACCAATGATAGAAGGCTTGGCGGGCGGCCTTGACGGCGGCATCCACCTGGGCGGCGCTGGCGGCCTCCCCTTGCCAGATCACCTGATTCTTGGCCGGATCCTTTGATTCGAACGGCTTGCCTTCACCGGCCAGCCACTGACCGTCGATAAACTGCACTAAATGAGTCATCCAATCACTCCCTGTGGTATGCAGGCAGCCGAGGCTGCCTGTTTCATATTCGGTTTCGTCGTCAGCCGGATCAGTCGAGATCGACGGCACGCACCATGTCGCCATCCTGCACCTTGAGCGCCGCCGCCATCTTGGGCGGGATGATGGCCTCGTGCTTGTCGAGATCGACCCGGATGTTGCCGTAGCAGGCGCGGTAGTGCTCGTAGCGGGTGTTGCAGATCAGGTGGGTCTTGCCGCCGATGGGCTCGCCCACCAGTACCCGCAGCTTCTGGCTGCGGCGCACGCTGCGAATGTTCTTCACGTCGCACTCGACAGTGGGGCCGGCATCGAAGATGTCGACATAGCCGCGATTCACGAACCCTTCGTCCTGCAGCATCTTGATGGCCGGGCGGGTCTTCTCGTGGGTCTGACCGATGACGGCGCGCGCCTCGTTGCTCAGCAGATTGACGTAGATGGGGTACTTGGGCATCAGCTCGGCGATGAAGCGCTTCTTGCCGATGCCGGTAAGATAGTCGACGGTGGGAAAATCCATCGAGAAGAAATGCTTTTGCAGCCACTCGTAGAAGGGGCTGTGACCATCGCCATCGGAGACGCCGCGCATCTCGGCGAAGACGGTTTCGTCAAACAGCTCGGGGTGCTCGGCCATGAACAGAAAGCGGTGCTTGGAGAGCAGACGGCCGTTGAGCCCCTCGCGGGCGCATTCGCGCAGAAACAGGGTGCAGAGCTCGGAATTGCCGGTGTAGTCGTTGGAGAGGGTGAGCGTCTCCACCACGTTGTAGATGCCGAGCTTGGGGGAAGAGTGCACCACCTTGCCGATGTGATAGTTGTAGAACGGCTGGGACAGGCCCACGGCCGCATCGATGGCGCAGGTACCGACCATTTCGCCGGTCTCCAGATCCTCGGCGACGAAGAAATAGAGGCAGTCACCCTTGCCCGCAGGCTTGTCCGAGAAGGTCTGGGTGGAGGCGTCTATCTTGCGCTGCAGCAGTTCATCGTTGACGGGCAACGAGGTCATGCCGGTGCCGGATTCGATGGCACAGGTCTTGAGACCGGCAAAATCTTTTTGCTCGATGGGACGGATAACCAACATAAATGACAACTCCCTTTCATTGACGACAGGTGGGGGCCCGGCTCCTGCCGGGCGGGTTCCCCACCTCAATTTGGATCAGGCGTTAACCACCTGGGCAACCGCTTTCTCGAACCGGGCCAGCCCTTCCTTGATGTCCGCTTCCGGAATCACCAGGGACGGCGCGAAGCGCACCACGTTGGTGCCGGCAACCAGCGCCATCAGGCCCTGATCGATGGAGGCCAGCAGGAAGTCGCGCGAGCGCCCCTTGTAGTCATCGTTCAGCACGGCGCCCAGCAGCAGCCCCTTGCCACGCACTTCGCTGAAGCAGTGGTACTTGGCGTTGATGGCTTCCAGCCCTTCGCGGAACAGCTGCTCGCGCTGCTTGATGCCGCTCAGCACTTCCGGGGTGTTGATCACGTCGATCACCGCCTCGGCCACCGCACAGGCCAGCGGGTTGCCGCCGTAGGTAGAGCCGTGAGTGCCCACTTTCAGGTGGGAGGCGATCTCGGTGGTGGTCAGCATGGCGCCGATGGGGAAGCCGCCGCCCAGCGCCTTGGCGCTGGTGAGGATGTCCGGCGTGACACCCAGACCCATGTAGGCAAACAGATCGCCGGTACGGCCGACGCCGGATTGCACTTCGTCATAGATCAGCAGGGCATTGTGCTGGTTGCACAGCTCGCGCACCCCTTTGGCAAACTCGTCGGTGGGACGAATGATGCCGCCCTCGCCCTGCAGCGGCTCCATCACCACGGCGCAGGTATTGTCGGAGATGACCTCGGCCAGTGCGGCCAGATCGTTGTAAGCCACGTGGGTGATGTCAGCGGGCTTGGGACCGAAGCCATCGGAGTAGGCAGCCTGGCCACCGACGCTGACGGTAAAGAAGGTACGACCGTGGAAACCCTGATGGAAGGCGATGATCTGGGTCTTGTGGGCGCCAAACTTCTCGATGGCGTAGCGACGGGCCAGCTTGAGGGCGGCTTCGTTGGCTTCGGCACCGGAGTTGCAGAAATAGACCTTGTCGGCGAAGGTAGCGGCGACCAGCTTCTTGGCCAGGCGCAGAGCCGGCTCGTTGGTCATCACGTTGGAGAGGTGCCATAGCTTCTCGCCCTGGGTTTTCAGGGCCTCTACCAGCTTGGGATGGCAATGGCCCAGGCCATTGACGGCGATCCCGCCGGCGAAGTCCACATACTCACGGCCTTCCTGATCCCAGACACGTGACCCTTCACCACGCACCGGGATGATCTTGGCGGGCGCATAGTTGGGAACCATCACTTCATCAAACACTTCACGTGTCACTGCCAACAACTCTGACATATTGCTCTCCTTCGATCTGGCGACAGAATAATCCACCGCCCAAAAGTTAAATCCATGTAAACACATCGGCATTGTCACAGAAAAAAAGCTAAAAGTCTGCAACAAAGCGCGTTACAGGGAACAATGTTCGATTGCCCGTGAGATTTTAGGCAACCGCATTGCATAACGGCTCCGGGGGTGTTGGCAAGAGATAATTTGGACAGGGAGGCAGGTGAATAAAGTGTCAGGGAAAATATTTTTGGCCTCATCACGATTTTGAGAGGCCGATCACGACTTGTCAGGAATTTGCCAGAAAATTGGCCAGCAATTGATGGCCCTGTTCGCTCAAAATGCTCTCCGGATGGAACTGAACCCCCTCTATATTCAACTGCTTATGGCGCAAGCCCATGATCTCGTCCGGGCTGCCGTCGGCATGTTCGCTCCAGGCGGTGATCTCGAGACAATCGGGCAGGGTGTCGCGCTCCACGATGAGCGAATGGTAACGAGTGACCCGCAACGGGTCGTTGAGCCCCTTGAAGACGCCCTCCCCCCGATGGCGGATGAGCGAGGTCTTGCCGTGCATCACCTGACGGGCACGCACCACCCGGGCGCCAAAGGCTTGCGCCAGCGACTGGTGGCCGAGACAGACGCCGAGAATGGGAAGCTGGCCGGCAAAACGGGAGATGGCCGCCAGAGAGATGCCCGCCTCGTTTGGCGTGCAGGGGCCGGGAGAGATCACCAGATAGCGGGGAGAGAGCCGGGCGATAGCATCCAGCGTCAGCTCGTCATTGCGCTTCACCACCACCTCCTGTCCCAGGGCGCCAAAATATTGCACCAGATTCCAGGTAAAGGAGTCGTAGTTATCGATCAACAACAGCATGGGTCAACCAGGGCAGAGAATTAACGATCCAGATAGCGACCCTGCTCCATTTCGCGCTCGCGCTGGCACTCGGCCAGGTAGATGGCGGCGGCGATGGCAGGGGTTTTGTGGTACTTGTCGATGGCGTTGGAGACCATCAGTTGCAGGGTATTGAGGTTTTTGGCCTTGCGAAACTTGCGCAGCCAGTGACCCTTGTCACCCAACTCTTCAATCGTGGTATTTGATTCGACAGACATGCTAACTCTTGGGGCAGACGCCCGCGTTTGAAATTGGAAGATGAAAACAACGAATAGCAGGTCGGGTAAAACAAAGAAAGCCAGGCAAATACCCAGCTCTCTTCTACTACACCTTCCCAGTATGTCAGGCTCGAGGAACGAAGCCGACTACATCATATACGCTGGCCAGGGTTTTTTCAGCCCTTTCCCGCGCCTTTTGTGCACCTGCCGCCAAAATGGCCTGCAGATGAGCCTCATCCTGACGCAGCTCGTGGAAGCGCGCCTGGATCGGCTCCAGCAAGGCAACCACGGCCTCGGCGGTTTCGGTCTTGAGGTGACCGTACATCTTGCCTTCGAAATGCTGCTCCAGCTCGGGGATGGAGCGACCGGTCACCCCGGACATCAGGGTCAACAGGTTGGAAACCCCCGGCTTGTTCTCCGGATCGAAACGCACCACCGCAGGCTCGTCGGAGTCGGTCACCGCGCGCTTGATCTTCTTGACGATCTGCTTGGGATCTTCCAGCAGGCCGATGAAGTTGGCCTCGTTGTCATCCGACTTGGACATCTTCTTGGTCGGATCCTGCAGGCTCATCACCCGGGCGCCTTCGGTCGGAATGAAGGGTTCAGGCAGGGTGAACACCTCGCCGTAGAGGTTGTTGAAGCGGGTGCAGATGTCGCGGGTCAGCTCCAGGTGCTGCTTCTGGTCGTTGCCCACCGGCACCTGATTAGCCTGATAGAGCAGGATGTCGGCCGCCATCAGTACCGGATAGCCGAACAGGCCGACGTTGACGTTGTTCTCGAAACGGGCGGACTTGTCCTTGAACTGGGTCATGCGCGACAGCTCGCCCATCTGGGTGTAGCAGTTCAGGATCCAGCCGAGCTCCGCGTGCTGCGGCACATGGGACTGGATGAAGACGGTGCTCTTGGCCGGATCGATCCCCACCGCCAGATAGAGGGCGGCGGCGTCCAGGCAGGCCTTGCGCAGGGCGGCCGGATCCTGGCGGGTGGTGATGGCGTGCAAGTCGACGATGCAGTAGAGGCAGTCGAAGTCATCCTGCATGTTGACCCACTGACGCAGGGCCCCCATGTAGTTGCCGATGGTCAGCTGGCCCGACGGTTGGGCCCCGCTCAATACGATAGGTTTAGTCATCAGAGTGTTGATCCTTGTTATTCGGCCTGCCTGGCCAGCTTATTCGGCCAGCAGCGCGTCGAGCTGGGCGAACTGTTCGCATACCCAGTCCGGGCGGGAATCTGCGATGGGACGGCCGTAGTTGTAGCCGTAGGTCAGTCCCACCACCTTCATGCCGGCAGCCTGGGCGGCCAGCACGTCATTTTCGGAGTCGCCCACCATCAGGGTGCGCGACGGGCTGACGCCCAGCTCGTGGCAGGCCAGCAGCAGCGGTTCCGGGCTCGGTTTCTTGACGGGCACGCAGTTGCCCCCCAGCCAGAGCGCGAAGCAATCGGCGATGCCGAGGGCATCGAGGATCGGCTGCACGAAGTGGCTCGGCTTGTTGGTCACGATCCCCTGCCGGTAGCCCAGCGCCTGCAGGCGGCGCAGGCTCTGCTCAACCCCGTCATACATTGCCAGCCCTTCCAGCAGGCAGGCCTGATAGTGACGGTCAAACAGCGGACGGGCGCTGGCAAACAGCTCAGGCGCCGCGCGATAGTCCAGCGCCCGCTGGATCAGTTTGTCGGCACCGTTGCCGACCCAGGTCCGCACCACGGCCTCGTCGGCCTCGGCCAGCCCGAGTTCGGTCAGCGTACGGTTGACCGCCAGCGCCAGTTGCGGGGCGCTGTCGATCAGAGTGCCGTCCAGATCGAACAGCACCAGGTCAAAATCACGTTCAGCGTTTGACATGAGAGAGCTCCGCCCGCATCTCGTCGATCACCGCCTTGTAGTCCGGGCGGCTGAAGATCGCAGATCCGGCCACGAACATGTCGGCACCCGCCTGGGCAATTTCACGGATGTTCTCCACCTTGACCCCACCGTCGATCTCGAGACGGATGTCGCGGCCGCTCTCGTCGATCAGGCGGCGCACCTGGCGCAGCTTGTCGAGGGTGCCGGGGATGAAGCTCTGGCCGCCGAAGCCCGGGTTGACCGACATCAGCAGGATCACGTCCAGCTTGTCCATCACGTATTCCAGGCAGGTGAGCGGGGTGGCCGGGTTCAGCACCAGACCGGCCTGGCAGCCCTGCTCCTTGATGAGACCCAGGGAGCGGTCAACGTGGTCGGACGCTTCCGGGTGGAAGGTGATGAGGGAAGCACCGGCCTTGGCAAAGTCGGGAATGATGCGATCCACCGGCTTGACCATCAGGTGCACGTCGATGGGGGCTTCGATACCGTAGTCACGCAGGGCCTGACAGACCATGGGGCCTATGGTCAGGTTGGGCACATAATGGTTGTCCATCACGTCGAAATGGACCACGTCGGCACCGGCGGCCAGCACCTTGGCGACATCGTCCCCCAGACGGGCAAAGTCGGCGGAGAGGATCGAGGGGGCAATCAGAAAGTCTTTCATCAGCGTCATCCATTGGCAGCGTGGCAGAAAAAGCGGCGCAATTTTACCGCAAACGAGCGCCGAAAACGACCCGCACAGGGTATGGAAAAAGCGAACGTCATCATCACTGCAAGCGGACGCTGAAAACGACCCGCACAGGGTATGGAAAAAGCGAACGTCATCATCACTGCAAGCGGACGCTGAAAACAACCCGCACAGGGTATGGAAAAAGCGAACGTCATCATCACTGCAAGCGGACGCTGAAAACAACCCGCACAGGGTACGGAAAAAGCGAACGCCATCATCACCGCAAACAGGCGCCGAAAACGACCCGCACACGGTATGGAATACGCAGGCTCCATCATGACCGTACATCTGCACACAATACAGGCCCAAAACATATCCCGCAGGATCTGCCTATCTTCCTCATCGACTGCGACAGACATAAAAAACGGCACCCAAGGTGCCGTCTGTCTCAGCCGAGTGGCGCCAGTTCGGCGTCGCTCGGGTAGTAGCCCTGCTCCGGCTCGATGCCGGGCGGATAGAGAGCCAGCAACTCGGCTACCTTGTTGCGGGCGCCACCGTTGCGGCTGATGGTGCGCTTGACCAGGATCTCGTCGAGGCGGGCACCGCGATAGAGTTCGCGGGTCAGCTCGATGTCGTGGTTGCTGATGAGCACGGGCACCCCTTTGCGGGCCGCGGTGTGACGGGCCAGCCTGGCCAGCACGGCCTGATCGTCCAGGGTAAAGCCGCCGGCCGAATAGGTGGTGAAGCTTGCGGTGGTGGAGAGCGGCGCATAGGGCGGATCGCAATAGATGACCCAATCCTCTTCGGCGCGCTGAATGGCGTCGGCATAACTTTCACAGATGAAGGTCGCCTTCTGCGCCTTCTCGGCGAAGGCCCACAGCTCTTTTTCCGGGAAATAGGGTTTCTTGTAGGAACCGAACGGGACGTTGAAGCCCCCTTTCTTGTTGTAACGGCACAGGCCGTTGAAACCGTGCCGGTTCAGAAACAGGAACAACAGGGCACGCTCGAAACTGGTATCGGCCTGATTGAACTGGGTACGTAGCCGGTAGTAGGCGGCCTTGTGGTTGTGCTCGGCCACGAACAGCTTGCGCGCCTCGGCGATGAAGCTGTCCGGCGTTCGCTTGAGATGGTTGTAAAGTCCGATCAGATCCGGATTGATGTCGTTGAGCACATAGGCGTCGTAGTCGGTGTTGAGAAACACGGACCCAGCCCCGACGAAGGGCTCCAGCAACACACGCCCGGCCGGCAAACGCTCGGCAATCTCTTCAACCAGGGAGTATTTTCCCCCGGCCCATTTTAAAAAAGCGCGTGTTTTTTTCATGGAAATCCGGTGTTAAGAAGGCATCGACCAAAAAAGGGGGACGATTCTACCCCCTTCCCGGCCAAAATGGCTATTGCTTCAACTCTTTTTGTACCTGCGCAAACGACTTGGGCCAGGGTTGACCCTTCAGCAAGGCGGGCGACAGCTTGCGAATGGCGGCCTTGGCCTGGTTGCTGCTGGCGTAGTCCCCCTGCAGCACCACATACCAAGGGCTGCCGCGGAACTGGGTCTGATAGACCCAGATCTTGCCGGCAAGGCCATTTTCGGCCACGAACTTGTCGACTGCCTTGGTGTTGCTCGCCCCCATCAGCTGGATGCTGTAGTGGCTGCGCGGCTTCTTGTTCAGGGTGGCGGCAGGGGTCAGCGCCACCTTGGGTGCAGGAGTCGCCACCAGCTCGGCGGCAGCCGGTTTGGCCACCGGCTTGCTGGTAACCTGCGCTGGCTGGGCGGTTGCATTGGGTGTGGCCGCCTGCTTGGCAGGCTCATTCTGGGTGGCTGCCGCTCGGGAATCGGCACCGGTCAGCTCATCCACCACCGCCGTGGGCAAGGCCCCGCTGACGTTGGGCTGCTTCATCAGCTTCTCGACCACCTCGTCGGAGATCACCACCCGACGCCCCTCGTAGTTGGTCGATTCGGTAGTAACCGTGTCGCTCTCTACCGCCTTGGGCAAGGCCTTGGCATCGGGCTGCCAGTCGCGTACCACACCACCCTGATTGGGGGCGGCACCATCATTGCTCACACTCTGATTGCCGTTCTGGCTGCTGTTGTTGCCGCCGACGGTGAGCGGGTCGCCACCCGACACGGGGATCGGCAACGCCGTGCTCTGGGTGGGCTCAGGCACGGCCCCTTTGTCGCCACTGCTGAACATTGCCGGCAGCAGGTAACTCAGGGCCAGCAGACCGCCGGCAACCAGTGCCAGCAGGGTCGCAATCTTCTTGACGGGCAACTCGGCCTGACGTTTCTTGGGCCTTCTGTCGGTCATGATATCCTCCAGTAACTGCATGATGGTGGACGGATGTCCATTCGCCACTTTCAGGATCTCTTCCACTTTCGGCTTGGGCAAGAGGGCTGTCGGGAGCTTGAGCTCTTTGGCCTTCTCATACAAGAAGATACGTTGTTCGGGGGCGCTCAGCGGCGCGACTTCCAGCTCCAGTGCCGGCATGGCACGTCCTTTGAGCAACGCCTTCTGGGTGCGACACCAGCCGTCACTGCCGGACACCATGATCGCCAGCTGATGGGGCACGGCCAGGGTGTCGTTGTGGCGGCACAGGCTCCACAGCTCGCCAACCAGTTCGGCAGGCAGCTCGTCTGCCCGTTCGATCAGCAGCAGCAATGTGGCCGGTTTGCCCTCCAGCATGCGAAAGAAGCTGTCTGCCAGCGCATCCTGTGGATTGAAGAGCGGGCGGGCCACCACCTGGGGCAGCAGCAGCTGGCGCACGTCCACCATCTTCATGGCCGGACTGCCGATCAGGCTTGCGACGCGGACTTTTTCAGGCAGGCTATCGAGCATGGCCTGACACAAGGTGCCGCGACCGCTGCCGGGTTTGCCGGAAAGAAAAATGAAAGGATGATTGAATTCAATCAGATGCAGCAGCCGGTCAACCAGCTGCCGCTGGGAAGGAAGCTTCAGCAGTTTATTTGTCACGACCAGACTCGATCACCGCCAGCAGTTCAGCATCGGAGACATCGGCCACCACCTGGGCATGACCGATGCCAACCGGCAGCACCAGACGCAGTTTGCCTTCCAGCACCTTCTTGTCGCGACGCATGTGGCGAATGAAGGCGGCAAAATCCATCTCGGGCGGTGCCTGTACCGGCAGATTGGCCGCCAGCAGCAGCGCCCTGATGCGGGCTACGTCCTGCTCGGTCACATCGCCACGGGCCTGTGCGGTCCAGGCAGCCAGCATGGTGCCCGCCGCGACGGCTTCGCCGTGCAGCCAGTTGCCGTAGCCCTTTTCTGCTTCGATGGCATGGCCGAAGGTATGGCCCAGGTTGAGCAGGGCACGCACGCCATGCTCGGTCTCGTCCTGACCGACCACATCGGCCTTGATTTCGCAGCAGCGGCGGATGGCATAGGCCAGCGCGGCCGGCTCCTGCGCCTGCAGACGGGACATGTTGGCTTCGAGCCAGCAGAAGAATTCGACATCCCAGATGATGCCGTACTTGATCACCTCGGCCATGCCGGCGGCGAATTCACGGGCAGGCAGGGTCTGGAGGCACTCGGTGTCGATGACCACGTGTCTGGGCTGATAGAAGGCCCCGATCATGTTCTTGCCGAGAGGATGGTTGACGGCGGTCTTGCCGCCGACGGAGGAGTCAACCTGGGAGAGCAGTGTGGTAGGCACTTGAATGAAAGGAATGCCACGCTGGTAGCTTGCCGCAGCAAAGCCGACCACGTCACCTATCACACCGCCCCCCAGGGCGATCAGAGTGGTATCACGGCCATGGTTGGTTTCCAGCAGAGCGGACATGATCCGCTCGAAGGTTGCTAGGTTCTTGTAGGCCTCGCCATCCGGCAGGATCAGGTGTTCAACCTGATAACCGGACAGCAGCTGGGTAATGCGCTCAAGATACAAGGGGGCGACAACTGTGTTGGTCACTATCATGACCCGCTTGCCCTTGATGGTTTGCGTCAGCACCTCTGCATGCTGCAACAGACCTGCCGCTATCTCGATGGGATAGCTGCGTTCACCCAGTTCGACCTTCAACCTTTCCATGGACGTCCTCTTGATTACATGCCGATCAACTTGACGATTTGATTGGCAACAACTTTTGCGCTCTGGTCATCAGTCTGGATGACAAAGTCAGCCACTTCTTCGTACAGGGCGTTGCGCTCTTGCGCCAGACGCTCGAGTACTTCGCGCGGCGGCTCTTCGGTTTGCAGCAGCGGGCGACGTTTGTCACGTTGCGTCCGGGCCAGCTGCTTCTCAATGGTGGTCTCGAGGTACACCACGATGCCGCGAGCAGAGAGCTTGTTGCGTGTTTCACGGCTCTTGATGGCACCGCCACCCGTTGCCAGCACGATACCCTGCTGTTCGGAAAGGTCACCAATGACCTTCTCTTCGCGGATCCGGAAACCCTCTTCGCCTTCAACATCGAACACCCAGCCGATATCGGCACCACTGCGGCGCTCAATCTCATGATCTGAGTCGAAAAACTCCATATGCAGTTGTTCTGCCAGATGTCTACCTATGGTGCTCTTGCCCGCACCCATGGGACCTATCAGGAAAATATTGCGTTTCTCAGCCATGTCTTTTCGTTAGTAATTACAAACTGTACGACCCCGACAAACTCTCGATCGGGGTACCTATGAACCTTATCTTGCGATGGATCAGGAGGGGGATTATCTCAATAGAAATCAGGACTGGCAACCGCAGCCCTTACGCCCCAGCCTCATTGGGGCGTAAGGTTATATGTGTTTTACCTTCACATGTAAAGTCTTCAGAAAGTCTCGGTGACTATCTTCGGTGTCACGAAAATCAGCAGCTCCCGCTTTTTGTTCGCGCTGGTCGTCTTGCGAAACAGCACCCCCAGACCCGGGATATCACCCAGCAGGGGGACCTTGGTCACATCGTTGGTAATGGTCTGCTGATAGATACCGCCCAGCACCAGCGTCTCACCATTGTTGACCAGCACCTGTGTGGTGATCGACTGGGCGTTGATGGAGACAGCATCGCCGGTACCGGTAGGTACGGTTTCACCCTTGGTGTCCTGGGTCACAGTCAGATCCAGGATCACCCTGTTGTCGGGGGTGATCTGCGGTGTCACTTTGAGACTCAGCACTGCCTTCTTGAAGGTGACCGAGGTCGCCCCGCTGGAGGAGGATTCCACATAGGGTATCTCGGTCCCCTGTTCGATCAGCGCCGGCTTCTGGTTGGCCGTGGTCACTCGTGGACTGGCAATGATCTCGGCCTTGCTCTCCTTCTCCAGTGCCGACAACTCGAGATCCAGCAAGGTGCCGTTCGCCAGCCGCGCCACTTGGAAGGCCAGGGTACCGGCGGCGTTGGTCACCGGCAGGTTGACATTCAACCGATCGTCCACCCCGGGGCGGGTAATGGTCGAGCCACCGTTGTTGTTGCCGGAACCATCATTGCCCTCGATGGAGCCCGAGGTACTGTTGCCGTGACCGTCGTTCTTGGTCACCCCCCAGCGCACCCCGAGTGCCTCGTCAAAACCGTCGTCTATGGTCACCATGCGCGCTTCGATCACCACCTGCTTGACCGGGATATCCAGAATATCCAGCATGCGCTTGATGTTGCTGATGACGTCGGCGGTGTCCTTGACTACCAGCACGTTGGTCCGCTCATCCACGCTCACCGCACCCTTGGCAGAGAGCAGCTTGGTGCTTTCAGACGAGAGCAGCGCCGCCACCTCGGATGCCTTGGCATAGTTGATCTGCAGATATTCGGTGTAGAGCGGAGCCAGATCGGCGACCTGATTGCGACTCTCCAGCTGCTGTTTCTCGCGGGCGGCTATCTCTTCCGCCGGTGCAACCAGCAGAATGTTGTTGTCCAGCCGCTTGTCGAGTCCACGCACCTTCAAAATGATGTCGAGGGCCTGCTCCCAGGGCACCCCATCCAGCCGCAGGGTGATGTTGCCCGACACCGAGTCCGTGGTCACCAGGTTGAGATTGTTGAAGTCCGCGATGAGCTGCAACACGGTTCTGACCGGAATATCCTGGAAATTGAGGGAGATGGGTTTGCCCTGATACTGCTTGCCGGCACTCGCTGCGGTGCGCTTTTTCACCTCAACGATGAACATCTTGTCTGCCTGGTCGTAGCGATAATCAAACTGGCCGTTGACCGACAGCTCGAACAGGGTGTCATTGCCCTGGCGAAACACCTCAACCTGAGAAACAGGGGTGGCAAAATCCTGCACATTGATCAGATTGAGCAGGTCGTCCGGAACCCGGGTGCCGTGAAACTTGGCCAGCACAGTCTGACCGCGGCTGCTGACGTCCACGGCGGCTGAGCTGTTATCCAGCGTCACTAGAAATTCCCCCTGTCCGTCCTTGCCTCGTCGAAAATCCACGCCTTTGACGGAGTTGAAGTAAGCGCCACTGGCCGAAGTTTGCGGGGTTGGCAACACAGGTTTGCTGGCAACCGGCGCCGCCACCGGAACACTCTGGCGAGCAAGCTGCTGGCTGTTGATCAATGCCGACGAGGTTGCCGGCTGGGTATTGATAAGGGCGGACGAGGTCGGCTGGGAAGCCACCAGTCCGGAGGAAGAGGTCGTGGTTGGCAATGGCATGGCCGCCTTGTCCCCCAATGCAACCAACAACTTGTTGCCCTGCTGGTGCACCTGATAGGGGGTCAGTTGATCGAGCGCAATCTTGATATCGAGACCCGCCCCCTTGCCCTCTACCTTGATGTTGTCCACCCCCTGCTGCTTGATGGGCAGGGGATTCACGTTGAGTGCCCCCACCGCCCCCGGCACATGCAGCAGCAACTGGTTGGGTTCATAGGAGAGCCGATCGGTAAACCCGCTGACCGGTTCACTGAAACTCAGCTCCAGTAGCAGTTGATCGGCTATCAGTGGATTGACTTTGACCTCCTGCAGGGTGGCCACCGCCCAGGCCTGGCCCCATGCACCGACGCAAAACAGCAGGGCCACTCTGGTTGCCTTACCTATTGTTGTTCTCATCGCAGTTCATCCCTGATTATCGTTTTGCTTCAAGATTGGCCATGCCCAGCTGGGTTTCTCGAGTCACCCAGCATCCCTTGCCGTCCGGTATAGTCTCAATCAAATCCACATAAGTGTCAGTGATCCTGATCACCCGCCCCTGATCCAGCCCCATGTGCTGGTTGAGGCCCACCTGGATGGACTGACCATCAGGCGTTCGGATCAGGGCCCACAACTGCCCCTGCTTGCCAAGGGAACCCTGCATGCTCAGGCTAGCCAGTGAATAGTTCTCCAGCACCTCTTTCTCTCTGTTGGCGACAATCTGGGCGCAATCCGGTTTCACCTTGGCATCCGTCTTGGCACTGCTGGCCTCGGGCTGGGGAGCGATGAAGGGACTGCGCTGATCACTGAGATGATAAGCCATGGGAGAGAAGGGCTTTATTTCGGGAAGCGGTTCAATGGGGACCGGCTTTCTCGCCTTCACCTCGGCCACGTAATTATCCATGTCATCCTGACCACCGCAGGCCGTCAGCAACAATGCCGGCAACAGAACGCAGAGTATCCTCATTTTTTCTGCTCCACCGTCTTGCCGTTGTATTTATAGGTCTTGGCCAGCATCGACATGGCGATCATGTCATCCTGCTCCTTGCCCTGACCCAGCGTGAACGACTCCAGAATGACGATCCTTGGCAAGGCCGCCATGTCTGCCGTGAACTTGCCGATCTCATGATAGGTGCCCACCACTTCTATTCGCATGGGCAGCTCGGTGGAAAACTCGTGCTTGATCTCCGGCTCCCAGTTGATACGGTTCAATTTGAGGCCGTTGTCGGTGGCGATGAAGCTGATGTCATCCAGCAGCCCGGCAACCTCATGGGTATTGGGCAGCTGTTTGAGCTGGGTATCGACCAGTTGTTCAAGCTGCACCATCTGCGCCTTGTAGGCACCGAGGTTGGCGGCCAGCATCGCCTTGCTCTCAAACTGGGATTTGAGCTCTGCCTCCTTGTTGGTTTCCTGGGTCAACAGAGTCAGCGACTTGGCAATCACGTAGTAATAGATGGCGCCTCCTAGCAGGGCGCAGAAGAACAGAATGAAGATCCCCTTGGCCAGTTTGGGCCAGCTGGCGATATTGTTGAAATCCAGTTCGTTGAGCTGTTGCAGGTTCATTTCTGCCCCTTAGCCATGTCGAGGCTGGCTCCAGCCGCCACGGCGACCTTGAACATCATGGAAAACTGGCTGAGCGAAACTGGTGCCACATCAGCCGCAAAGATGGTGCTGATCTGCGACTGCCCCAGCCAGCCGGAACCATCGATGCGACGCATCATGCTGGCCACCCTGCCATAGGCTTCGGTCTTGCCGTTCACGTCGATCCGGTTGTCCTGCAGGGCCAATGTATTGAGATACACCCCATTAGGTACCAACGAAGGCAGCTGGTTGAACAGACGAACCGGCAGATTGCGACGCATCTGCAGATGCTCGATCAGCTGCATGCGGTCAATCAGCTCCTTGCGCCGCTCCTTGAGCAGACGGATCTCGCCAAGCTGGGCATCGAGTATGGTCATCTCCTGCTGCAGGCGCTGGTTGCGCTGCTGCTGATGGCCGATCTGCTGTTCCACCAGCCAATCGGCGGCAAAACCGAGGGACGCCGTGATGGCCATGAAGATACCGAGCATGACGCCGAACTGCTTCTTCTGGCGCAGCGCCCTGGCTTCACGCCAGGGAAGGAGGTTTATATTTGACATGGCGTGAAGCTCCTCAATGCCAGACCCAGAGCCGTCATGTACTTGGCACCATGGGCCGCGACCTCTCCCTTGGGTTTGCCGAACAGGGTAAAGGGATCGGGATGCAACACCTCGCAGCTGAGTTCGTTGCCAATCTGAGCCGCCAGTCCGGGCAGCAAACTGCCCCCTCCGCTCAACACCAGCTTGGAGAGCTCCCGGTGGCCGGAAGAGCTGCAAAACAGCTGGACGTTGCGCCGCACCTGCTGCAGCAACGCATTCATGTGGGGCAGCAACACATCCAGCTCGTGATCGAGCGGCAACTTGCCCTGCAGCTTGGCCTGCTCGGCATCATCCAGAGAGAGGCTGTAGAAAGAGGCCAGCGCCTGGCTGTATTGATCACCGCCGAAATTTTGCAGGCGGGAGTAGATCACCTCCCCCTTCACCAGCGCGGCAAATGTCATGGCGCTGGCGCCGATGTCGATGACACCGACCGGTTTGTCCCACTCTTGCAGCTCAGGCAGACAGGCGAGTACCGCCCGCCCCAAGGCGTGAGCGCCGACATCCACCACCTTGGTGGTCATGTCGGCTTCTGCCAGCGCGGTGACCCGACCATTCACGCTCTCGGTGCGGGCCGCACTCAACAGCACCTCCTGACGCTCCTGGTCGGCAACCTTGCCCAGGATCTCGAAATCCAGGCTCACTTCATCGAGGGGGAAAGGGATGAGTTGTTCGGCCTCAAGCTGGACCTGATTTTCCAGCTCGCTTTCACTCAGGCTGGCATCCACCTGAATGACCTTGGTGATCACGTTGGAGC
The DNA here is from genome assembly GCF_002259925.1 of Aeromonas sp. A35_P. Classification (NCBI taxonomy): domain Bacteria; kingdom Pseudomonadati; phylum Pseudomonadota; class Gammaproteobacteria; order Aeromonadales; family Aeromonadaceae; genus Aeromonas; species Aeromonas sp. A35_P. The sequence continues at coordinate 17,879 of NZ_NEVB01000194.1, forward strand.
CGGTGACGGCAGTAGCCACATACTGGCTGCTGCCCGAGATGAGGCGCTTGAGACTCTTGAGAGACTGGCCGACCCGCTCGATATCCTGCAGCTGATAATCGACCAGGGTGCCTTTGGGAGTGGCAACCTCCGCCACGGATTCGAGGTGCAGCTTGCCGGGACGGCCGGTGATGGTCACGGCCTTGATGGTCTGACTTCCAAAATCAATGCCTGCCAGTGGAAGCAGAGAACCCTTGTTGAATAGCCCAAACATATACACATCCATGCGTTATATGGGTTTTAGGATTGATTGTAGGACAGCTAATCAGAAGATGATGGCTTAACTCATCCTAAATGCTCTATCTATCAATGTCATAAAGTTTATGCCGAAAAGTGATGCAACTCGCTTTCCGAGCCGCGCCCTCCTCCCCTTGGTTATTGAGTCGCAGAGTGCTAACCTCCCGCCTCTTCTCGAGGAGCCGGACCATCGTCAGGAAAACCTCGAATTCACGAAGGCAAAAGGGCTATACTCTGCGCCCGTTGGCTAATTTTAAGACGATTGGTAGTTCTTCCATGCTGAAATGGCTCGTACGCCTGTTTATTGTCATGATGCTGGGTGCTGTGCTGGGTGTTGCCAGCCTCATCGGTATCTACTTCTACATCAAGCCCCAGTTGCCGGATGTGACCGCACTGCGCGACGTCAAGCTGGCCACCCCGATGAAGGTGTACAGCCGGGATGGGGAATTGATCTCCCAATTTGGCGAAATTCGTCGCATCCCCCTGCATCTGGATGAAATTCCCCAGTCCATGATCGATGCGGTGCTCGCCACCGAAGATGCCCGCTTCTACGAGCACCCCGGCATCGACCCCATCGGCATTCTGCGGGCTGCCACCGTCTGGGCCGTCTCCGGCCAGGCACGCCAGGGCGCCAGTACCATCACCCAACAGGTTGCCCGCAACTTCTTCCTGAGCAACGAGAAGACCCTGGTGCGCAAGATCAAGGAGGTCTTCCTCGCCTGGCGCATCGAGCAGAACCTCTCCAAGGACGAGATACTGCAGCTCTACCTCAACAAGATACCGCTCGGCTATCGGGCCTTCGGGGTCGGCGCCGCCGCCCAAGTCTACTTTGGCAAAGAGGTGAAAGAGCTCACCCTGGACGAGATCGCCATCATTGCCGGTCTGCCCAAGGCCCCCTCCATGCTGAACCCGATCCGTTCGCCCGAGCGGGCCTTTGCCCGTCGCAACGTGGTACTGGGTCGCATGCTGGAGACAGGCAAGATCACCCAGGCCCAGTATGACGAAGCCTCCAAGATGCCGATCAAGGCCCGTTATCACGGTGCCGAAACCACCCTCAACGCCCCCTATCTCGGCGAGATGGTTCGCCAGAAGATGGTGGAGCAGTTTGGGGAAGACGCCTACACCATGGGCCTGCACGTCTACACCACGGTCACCGCCAAGCGTCAGCGGGCAGCCCGTCAGGCTCTGCTCGACGGCGTGTTCGACTATGATACCCGCCATGGCTACAAGGGGGTGACCGCCCAGCTGTGGAAGAGCGGCGAGGTCGACTGGGATTACGACAAGATCATGGCCCATCTGGCCAAGCAGCCGACCTATCAGCCGCTGATGGCCGCCGTGGTCACCAAGCTGGGTGACAAGAGCGCGACCCTGGTGCTGAAAAACGGCAAGCAGGCCGAGCTTGGCTGGAACGGCATCAAGTGGGCTCGTTCTTTCATCACCGACGATCGCCAAAGTTTTGCCCCGAAATCGGCACGAGACGTACTCAAGGTCGGCGCCCAGATCTGGGTACGGGAGAAGGGGGAAGAGCTGCTGCTCTCCCAGATCCCCGAGGTCAACGCCGCCCTGGTGGCCATGAATCCGCAGGATGGCGCCATCGAGGCGCTGGTCGGCGGCTTCAGCTTCGAGCTGTCCAAGTTCAACCGGGTCGATCAGGCACGCCGCCAGATAGGCTCCAACATCAAGCCTTTCCTCTATGCCACCGCACTGGAGCAGGGCTATACCCTGGCCTCACTCATCAACGATGCGCCGATCAACCAGTGGGAGCCCTCCAAGGGCCCCATGTGGCAGCCCAAGAACTCCCCGGCCATCTATGACGGCCCCACACCGCTGCGCCTTGGTCTTGCCAAGTCGAAGAACGTGATGTCGGTACGGCTGATGCGCGCCATCGGGCTGGATACCTATATCGATGGCCTGACCCGCTTCGGCTTTGCCCGCGACACCATCTCGCCCAACGAATCGCTGGCGCTGGGTGCGGCCGAGTTCACCCCGCTGGAAGTGGTGCGTGGCTATTCGGTGTTGGCCAACGGCGGCTTCCAGGTCACCCCCTACTTCATTACCGAGGTGACCGACAGCTTCGGGGCGCCTCTCTATCAGGCCAACCCGGCCGCCGCCTGCCGCGATTGCGGCGTACTGGCCGCCGCCGGCCTGGACAGCGCCGACGCCTATGCCAATACGGCCCCCGACTGGAAAGCCCAGTGCCCCATCGATCCCGTCGTGCCCAACAACATGGCGCCGCAGACCATCAGCGCCCAGAGTGCCTTCCTGGTCACCGACACCCTGACCACCGCCATCTGGGGCGGCAATGGCTGGCGCGGTACCGGCTGGCGAGCAGCTCGCGATCTCAAGCGCCACGATATTTCGGGCAAGACCGGGACCACCAACGAGTCGCGCGATGCCTGGTTCTCCGGCTATACCCCGAACCTGGTCGCCACCTCCTGGATCGGTTTTGACAACCACCAGCGTGGTCTGGGCCGGGCCGAGTTTGGCGGCGGCGCCGCACAGCCCATCTGGATCGACTTCATGAAGACGGCGCTCAAGCAGATCCCCGAGCGCAAGATGCCGGTACCGGAAGGGATCATCACGGTGCGCATCGACCGTGAAACCGGCCTGCTGACCAACCGCACCGATGGCAGCAGCACGGACGAATACTTCAAAGAAGGCACCGAACCGACCCGCTTCGCCACCCAGAGCTCGGATGGCAATCAGGTCTATGGCGGCGATGGCTCGGACACTGACGGCCCTGTCTCCACCGACGATATCTTCTAAGCAACCGCAGAAGACAAAAACCGGCGCCCAGGCGCCGGTTTTCTTTTGGTGAGCACGAATGCGTTGTCGTCAGCCGAGCAGGCTTTTCATCAGGGTCGAGATGCGGGCCGCCAGCTCGTTGAAGCAGGGCCGGCGCACCGAGTAGTGACGGTAGAGCAGCGCTATGGTACGCCCCGGCACGGGGTCTATCACCGGCCGGTAGCTGACGCCGCCCTCCTCGGTATTGGCTGGCACCGCAAGCCTGGGTACCAGCGTCATGCCGCTGCCGGCCGCCACCATGTTGCGCAGCGTCTCCAGGCTGGTGCCCTTGAAACGCTGATCCTCGCCGATGCCTGCGGCAAAACAGAAGCCCATCGCCTGATCCCGCAGACAGTGGCCATCGGCCAGCATCAGCAGCTTCTTGCCCTTGAGATTGCTGAGCGGCACCGCCTTGGCCCTGGCCTCCGGATGCTGCTGGGGCACCGCCAGCCACATGGGCTCCTGATAGAGAGGGATGGAGCCAAACCCTTCCATCCCCTCCAGTTCGGCCAGGATCAGGCAGTCCAGCTCCCCCTCTTCCAGCCGTTTGAGCAGCACCTGGGTCTGCTCTTCATAGAGGTAGAACTCCAGCTTGGGAAAATGTTCGCGCAGATCCTGGATGATGTGGGGCAACAGATAGGGGCCGACGGTGGGAATGAAGCCGATGTGGATCTCGCCAGACATGGGTTCGGCAAAGTGCTGGCCTATGCTCTTGAGCTCGCGCACCTCTTTGAGCACCTTGCGAGCCTGCTGGGCCATGGCATCGCCAGCCGGGGTAAACAGCACCTTGCGGGAGGTGCGCTCGATCAGGATCACCCCCAGCTCATCCTCCAGCTTGCGCAGCTGGCCGCTCAGGGTCGGCTGACTGACGAAACAGCGCTCCGCCGCCTTGCGAAAGTGCTTTTCCTCTTCCAGCGCCACCAAATACTCGAGATCGCGAAGGTTCATACATCCAGAATCCTGCCAACCAATGGGGCCATTAGCATGCCCAAGAACGGCGGGAGGGACAAGGGATGGCGAGATTGGACAGGCCATGCACAGGGGATAAATAAAACGGGCCCGGATCCTGGATCCGGGCCCGTCGGGTCAGCGTTGCCTCATCACACCCGGAAGCGGCGTACCAGCTCCTGCAGCTGGGTGGCCAGATGGTTCAGGTCGTTGCAGGCCTGCGCCATCTGGGTGGCCCCGGCCGCCACCTCTTCCGAGGCATGGCTGATATTGACCACGTTGCGGTTGAGCTCTTCACTCACCGCCCCCTGCTCTTCGGTGGCGGTCGCAATCTGGATGTTCATGTGGGAGATGCTCTCCACCGAGCCGCTGATCTCGGAGATGGACGCCCCCGCCTCGCGCGCCGTACTGACGGTGGAGTTCATCATGTCCTGACTTTGCTGCATGGTGGTGCCGGCCTGTTCGGCCCGCTGCTGCAGCTCGGCAATGATGGTGTTGATCTGGGAGGTGGAGTCCTGGGTCCGTTTCGCCAGGGTGCGCACCTCATCGGCCACCACCGCAAAACCGCGCCCCTGTTCCCCGGCCCGGGCCGCCTCGATGGCGGCGTTCAGTGCCAGCAGGTTGGTCTGCTCGGCGATCCCGCGAATGACCTCCAGCACCATACCGATGTTGCGGCTGTCATCCCCTAACTGATGAATCACCACGGCAGTGCTCTCGATGGCACCGGCCACCTGCTCAATGCGCTTGATGGAGTCATTGACGGTGCGGGCCCCCAGCTCGGCGGTGCTGCTGGCGGCGCTGGCGGCGCTGGCGGCATCGCTGGTGTTGCGGGACACCTCCTGCACCGTCGCCTGCATCTCGTTCATGGCGGTGGCCAGCTGGTTCAGCTCGTGCTGCTGACTGTTCATGTTGTTGGCGGACTGACGGGCAACCGCACTGATCTCTTCGGCTGCTGAGCTCAGTTGCACCACGGATCCGGAGACTTCACTGACCAGATTGCGCAAGTTTTTCTGCATCTCGCCAAAGCCCTTGGCCAGTTGCCCCAGTTCGTCATTGTTGAACTGGCTGGTGTCAAGATGGGTCGCCAGGTCACCTCCCGACACCTTACCAACCACCTCCAGCAACGCGTTGACCGGGCGCTTGATCTGTTGAGTCAGATACCAAGCCACCAACACCACGAAAAGCAGCGTCACGAGTCCAATCGCTATGCTGAGCAGTTTGGCCGACTCATATGATTGCTCACTGCTGCTATGCATGGCACTACCAATGCGGTCGTTAATCTCGCGCAACGTCATTGTGAGCTGAGTGGTCTGGTCCAACGTAGTGCGGGTAATGCCATCCCGATACTCGCCAATCTTGGCGCCTTCGTTGTTCATGACCGCTTGATACAGCTGATCATGGGCGCTGAAGTAGGCCTCTCCTGCTGGTTGCAAGGCACGATAGGTCTGCTCTTCTTCTGCGTCGTTGAAAGCCAAACGGCCATAATCCGACAACGCTTTTAGAAAGCGAGCCTTGGCATCCGAGAAACTGTCGTTCCGTTTGGCGATATCCGCCTGGTCATTGTTGGTCAACGCAATGACCATGGCCAGTTCGGCTCGACGCGCATCCAGCAACGCAACGTGCATTTGGCTGGCATAGCGAATGGAAGGCACCAGGTTATTGACAATAAGCTGAGTGTTCGCATTCAGGTAGGAGAGCCTGGAGATCCCAAATCCGGCGATGACCAGCACCAATAATGCCAACACCGCAAAACCGGCGCTCAACTTCTGACCTATAGACATATTTTTGAACATGATTGGTATCCTTGGCGGCTAGACGCAAGCCCCTGACATCGAACGTCCGGGCTATCCCCATTGAGCATAGCGCGACGATTGCAAGCGGATGATTTTCATACTATCCGCGGCTCAAGATATCGCTCAGCCCGGGGATAGGATGAGGGTCGCCCAGGCAGGAAAATCCAATCAGGACTCATCCAGACAAGACTATCTTCGGCAGGAGACCAATTCCCCCTCAGCGCCCCATCAGCTGCTGGATATGGCGGGCAAATGCCTGCGGCTCGCCCAGGAAAGAGGACGCTGACAAGGGTGTTACCTTGTCCCCCTGCACCAGCCCCAGAGTCGGGTAACCCTGCCCACCGAGACGACGCATCCAGACCTGGCTGTCCGCCAGATGGCTTGCCAGCTCAACCGCCTGATAAGCCTGCACAAAGGCCTCCTGCGCAATGCCCTGCTCCGCCGCCAGACTGGTCAGATGCTCGAGAGAACCGATCCAGATGCCATCGCGATAGTGGGATTGCTGGATGCGGTGCAGCATCACCAACCCATTGCCCCCCAGGGATGCCACCGCCAGGATGGCGCGGATCGGCTGCTCCGAATCCAGCAGCAGGCCATCGCGCAGCAGCAGCTCGTTGAAATAGCGCTCGCCGAAAGGCTGGCCGGTCAGCGCCTGGATCCGCTCGTCATGGGGGCGCACATAGTCGCGCAGCGCCTGACCCATGGCCTGGCGGCGGCCACCCAGCCAGAGGCCGCCGGCATGCAGTTCGATCTGCAAGCCGGCGACATCGGCCGCGGCTTTCAGCAGCGGGGCGGCGCCATAGCACCAGCCACAGAGGGGGTCATAGACATAATGGAGGGTTGTTTGCACTTCGTTCATCATCATTCTCGCTTCAATTCTGGATAAAAAACCGGGCCCTAAGGCCCGGTAAAAAAACACAGGGAGTAGGCGTCAGGGGATTACCACTTCATCTCGCCGGTATTGACCTTGGCACCGATGGCCAGACCATCGTCGACCGGCAGGGACGGGTAAGCCTTCTTCAACGCGTCAATCAGCTGCCCGGAGTTCTTGGCCTTGGCCAGCTCCTGCTCAAAACGCTGCACGTAGTCACGGGTGAAGGTCACGGCTTCGGTACCCTTGGGCGCAGTCCCCAGGAAGTGACCCGGCACCACGCGCTCGGGTTTCAGCGCCAGCAGATTGTCAAGCGCCTGGACCCAGTTGCTGCGAGCGGCCTTGGTCTGGCTGTCCGCCATCCACACATGCACGCCGCTGTAGACCGGCACACCACCAAAGGCAGTCTTGATGGACGGCGCCCACAGGTAGGCATTCGGAGTGTTCATCTCCTTGATCTCGATCTTCTCGCCATCCAGGGTCAGGTGGCTGGCCGTCATCACTTGCGGCACGGTCAGGCTCTTGGGTGCACCCTTGCCCAGAATGGGGCTCCAGTAGCTCAGCTTGGCGTCCTTGGTCTGGTTGATGTGGTCAACCACATGCTGGTCGGCCAGTACCTTGACGTCGGGGAACGCGGCCATGACAGGTTCCAGACCGAAGTAGAAGTCGGGGTCACCGGCACTGATATAGACGGTGGTCAGTTTCTTGCCGCTCTTCTTGATCATGTCCACCAGCGCCTGACCGTTTTGCACGTCGAACTGGGCATCGATCAGGATCGCCTCCTTGTCACCGGCCACCAGGGAAGAGGAGACCGGGAAGATGGCCTTCTCGCCAGGGTTGTAGACGGTCACGGTGAGCGGGGCTGCCATGGCGGCACCGCTCAGCAGGGTGGTGGCCAGGGTCAGGTTGCGGATCAGGGTATTGTTCATCGGGTATTCCTCATCAAGTCATCAGGGGTTCATCAGATGGACACAGTTTATTGGATCAATTACGGTACAAATACAGCATAATGAGCGCATCACTGTTGCATTAATCGAGCATATAGAGAGCCTGAAATGGATCGACTGACCGCATTGCGGGTCTTTGTCAGCGTAGTCGAACAGGGCAGCCTGAGCGGCGCCGGGGAGAAACTGGAGATGTCGCGCGCCATGGTGACGCGCTATCTGGCGGAGCTGGAGCAGTGGATGGGGGCACGACTGCTGCACCGCACCACTCGCCGGCTGAGCCTGACCGGCCCGGGAGAAGAGGCGTTGAACCGGGCCCGGGCCATGCTGGCGCTGGGGGAAGAGATGGAGCAGATCGCCGTGCGCGGCGACGAGGCGCCCAAGGGGCAGCTGCGCATCACCAGCAGCTATTCGCTCTCGGAAGCCCTGCTGGTGGGGGCCGCCAACGACTACCTGGCGCGCTATGCGGGCACCGCCATCGATATCCTGCTGCTGGACCGGACCGTCAACCTGGTGGAGGAGCGGATCGATCTCGCCATCCGCATCACCAATGATCTCGATCCCAACCTGGTGGCCCGCCGGCTCGGCACCTGCCACTCCGTGGTCTGTGCCAGCCCGGCCTATCTGGCCAAACACCCGACGCCACACAAGGTGCAGGAGCTCGCCCTGCACAACTGCCTCACCTACACCTATTTCGGCAAGAGCCTGTGGGAATTTCAGGGGCCGGACGGGCCCGAATCTGTGCCGGTCAGCGGCAACCTCAGCGCCAACATCTCCAACCTGTTGCTGGAGGCGACCCTGGAAGGTGCCGGCATCAGCCTGCAGCCCCGCTATTCCGCCCAGCCCCATCTCGAGACCGGCACCCTGGTGCCGCTGCTGGAGCAGTGGCAGCCCAAGCGACTCGGCGTCTACGCCGTCTACGGCACCCGCAAGCAGATGTCACCGCTGTTGCGCAGCTTTCTCGACTTTATGGTGGAGCGCATGGCCGCCGACCCCATGTGGCGCGATTAAACCGGCATGAAAAAGGGGCCAGCAGGCCCCTTTCGTTCAATATGCCAGAATCGCTGGCCGCATTCAGGCTTCGAAACCACTTAGCGGGGTATCGGCCGGCGTCTCCTGCGCCATATCCAGGAAGATCTCCCGATATGCCACATAGATGGAGTAGTTCAGCGCCGGGATCACCACCAGCAGCCCCACCAGCATCAGCGCCGCACCGAACAGCATCAGGATGGCGGCGACTATGCCCCACCAGAGGAAGGGCCACATGTTGGTCAGGCAGCCTTTGAAGCTGAGCTTGGCCGCCTGCAGGATCCCCACGTCGTGGAAGTAGATAAGGGCGGGAGCGAAGGTAACGGCCATCAGCACCGGGATCAGCAGCGCCAGCCCCAGCAGCAGGCAGAGCAGCAGCCCCTGGGCCTGGGCCGCCGTGACTACCAGGGATTCGGGATCCTGGGTCAGCAGGGAGGTGAGCCCCCACATGGAGAGCAGCCCCAGGCAGATGAGACCGATCAGGCTGAACAGGGCCAGCACCAGCAGCCCTCCCAGCATCAGCGGCGTCAGCTTGTGGCGAAAACCGGAGAAGAAGTCGGCGAAGCGCAGCGGGTTGCCTTCATAGCCGTGGTGGGCCACCGCCACCCAGCCGGCGCCCCAAACCATGTAGAGCAACTGGGAGATGAGGCTGCCCGCCGGCAGGCGCTCCAGCAGCAGACCAACCGCAAACCAGACGAGAACCATGCCGACGCTGGCCCCCATCCCCTTGTTGAAGATATCGAAGCCGGACCGCACCCAGACCCAGCCACGCCCTATGGGGTGACGGGCGGGTGCTGTGCGCAGGGGGGACAATCCATTCATAACATTTCCTCGGATGAAAACGGCTGGTTGCCGATTCTAGAGCCATGGGGCCCCCGACTCAATGGCGGGCCACCGTCGACACCGCAGGTGCACGTCATGGCTGCTTGTATCAGACGTTACGGTTATCATAAGAGACCCCTCTGCAAGGGGCGTTCACTTATTTAAGAGAATCCAAAATGCGTACATCTCACCTGGCGCCGCTGCTGCTGGCCTCCCTGTTGCTCAACCTCTGGCAGTGGCAAGCCGACCACACCGCCGCCCAGCCGGAATCAGACGCCACCGGCACCGCCCGCTCAGCCCAGTGCGACGCGTCAGCTTCCCAGAGCAGCAGCCAGAACCCGGGGCAGAACCTGCTGGCCAAGCTGCCCGGCAAGGGCCCCCAGAGCGAGCCAGCGCCCACCCAGGAGGCGCTCCCCCCCAACCCCGAGCTGGAAGCCGCCATCAGCCAGTGGAGCCAGTCGAGCGAAGGGTCCGTGCTGATCGAACGGCTCTATGACGCCGAACAGGGCAGCCAGCTCACCACCGTCTTCGATCGGCTCGACATCGTGGAGGACGTGCGCGGCCAGGTGCAGGAGCAGTTGCGCGAACTCTATCGCCTCGGCTTCGATCATCCCGACGCCTATGAGCAGGAGAGCCAGCGCATCTGGAGCAACCTCAGCAACCTGCTGGGGGAGGATACCCACACCCGGCTCGAGCAGGAGATCTACTCGGGCGACACCAACCGCCTGTTGGAGATCCAGGGCCGCCTGGCGGAGCGCGGCGAGCTGCTGGCACCGGCCCAGCGCCAATCCCTGACGCGCCTGTTGAGCGAGGCGAACCAGCAGCTGGCCCAACAGGAGAGCGGCGATGCCGGCACCTATCTGGAGAACCAGCGCGCCTATACCCAGCGGGTGCTGGAGAGCAGCCGTGGATTCCTGAGCCCGGATCAGCTCAAGGTGCTGCAAGACATGCTGGAGCTGGATCTGGTGCGCCAGGAGGTCTCGGTCCAGATGGAAGCCATCTACCAGCGCTTCCAGCCAGCCTCCTGATTTCGTTACCGTTTCGTCTTAGTCAACCCAGCCTGGAATCATCATGAGAGTCGTTTGTTGTCTATTGTTGCTGCTGGCCAGCCAGTCCGCCCTCGCCGAGGGCTTCATCAGTCGCCTGCTCAACCACCCGGTGCCGGGCGGTGTCGCCGTGGTGCCCCTTGGCAGCGAGGCGCAGGCCCCGACCGCCCGCTATCAGGACAAGCCGGTGCTGGTGGTGCGTGAAGAGGGCAAGCGCTGGATTGCCATCGTCGGCATCCCCCTCAAGAGCCAGCCCGGCCCCCACCAGCTGCAGGTGAGCGATGGCCGCACCCTCGGCTTCACGGTCGGCAGCAAGCACTACCGGGAGCAGCACATCAAGCTCAAGAACGGCCGTCAGGTCAACCCGCTGGCCGAGGACATGGCCCGCATCAACCGCGAACTGGCGGAGCAGACCCGCGCCTACCAGACCTTCAGCCCGGCCCAGCCCAGCAACCTGCTGTTCGACAAGCCGGTGGAGGGCCCGCTCTCCAGCCCGTTCGGGCTGCGCCGCTTCTTCAACGGCGAGGAGCGCAACCCCCACTCCGGTCTCGACTTCGCGGTCGGTGCCGGCACCCCCATCAAATCGCCGGCAGCGGGCAAGGTGATCCTGATCGGCAACTACTTCTTCAACGGCAATACGGTGTTCGTCGATCACGGCCAGGGGCTCATCAGCATGTTCTGCCACATGTCGAAGGTCGACGTGAAGCTGGGTCAGAGCCTGCCCCGCGGCGGCATCGTCGGCCGGGTCGGCGCCACCGGCCGCGCCACCGGTCCCCACATGCACTGGAACGTCAGCCTCAACGACGCCCGCGTCGACCCCGCCATCTTCATCGGTGCCTTCAAGCCCTGAGGCTGGCTACCTGTCGCGCGCAGGCAGGGGCGTTCAAAATGAAAAAGGCAGCCGAGGCTGCCTTTTTCATGGCCGAATGACCACCTGTCAGGCAGCGCTGTGCTGGCGCGCCTCCCTGTTCATTGCCCGCCACATCACCAGCACCAGCAGGGTGCTGCAGGTGGGCAGCGCCAGCCAGACGCCGGATACCCCCCACAGGGAAGAGAAGCCCCACAGAAAGCCGCCGATCAGCACCAGCTTGCCGCCGGTGAGCAGGGAGGCGATACGGGCCCGGTTGATGGCCTGGAAGTAGGTGGCCCCCACCAGCAGCAGGCCCTCCATCGGCAAGCCCCAGAAGTAGAGCCAGATGCCGAGGCTGGCCACCGGCAACAGGGCCGCGTTGTCGCCGGCAAACAGGTAGACCACTCCCTCCGGCCAGAGATAGAGCGGTAGCATGCCGCACAGGGCCACCAGCAGCGTCACCCCCAGCGCCAGGTTGCGCACCCGCAGCACCCGTGCCCAGTTGCCCGCCCCGGCGTTGAAGCTGGCGATGGGCTGGATGCCCATGGCGATCCCCTCGAAGATGAGATAGAAGAAGGCCTCGCTGTAGCTGATGACGCCGTAGGCGGCCACCGCCCTCTCCCCCGATCTGACCGCCGCCAAGGTCAACGAACTGGCCCATGACAACACCATCTCCGAGATGGAGATCAGCGGCAAACCCAGCGTGTTCGACCTGACCGAGATCCCGAACACCAACTGGTATTTCGGCATAGTGGTGGACGAAGCGGTCGCCTACCAGTCCGTCTCGCGCATGGTCACCTCCGCTCTGCTGCAAGGTCTGCTGACCATCCTCATCGTGGCCGGTTTCTCCTACGTCGCCATCAGCGGCTCCCTGGCACCACTGAAGACCCTGGGCGAGGCGATTGCCGATCTCTCCCGCGGCAACGGGGACCTGACCCGCCGCGTCAAGATCGAGCGGGAAGACGAAGTGGGCATAGTCGCCAAACACGTCAACACCTTCATCGACCGGATCCACGTGATGGTGCAAGACATCTCCAACTCTTCCGGCCAACTGAACCAGCAGGCCAAGTCGTCCCACAACATGGCGGAAAAATCGAGCCAGGGTCTGGCCCGCCAGCAAAACGAGATCTCCCAGATCGCGACTGCGGTGCACGAGATGTCTGCCACCGCGGTGGAAGTGGCCAGCAACGCCGAGCAGACCGCCGATGCGGCCCGCAGCTCCTCCAGCAGCTGTGAGCACGGCAAACAGGTGATCGCCCGCAACCAGCGCTCCATCACTGATCTCGCCACCCAGGTCAAACAGGCTTCCGGCATCATTCAAGAGCTGGAGAAGAACGCTCAGGAGATCAACACCATCCTCTCCACCATTCAGGGCATCGCCGAGCAGACCAACCTACTGGCACTGAACGCCGCCATCGAGGCAGCCCGTGCCGGCGAGCAGGGCCGCGGCTTCGCGGTGGTGGCCGACGAGGTGCGGGTACTGTCACAGCGCACCCACAGCTCCACCGTCGAGATCCGCAACATGATCGAGACCCTGCAGCGCAACACCCAGGGCGCCGTCAGCACCATGCACGAAGGCCAGCTGCTGGCCCAGAACAGCGTGGAAGATGCCAACGATGCCACCCAGGCACTGGAGCAGATCACCGCCTCCATCAACCAGATCTCCGACATGGCGACCCAGATCTCCAGCGCCGCCGAGGAGCAGCGGGCCGTTACCGACGAGGTGAGCCGCAACATCCAGGCGGTCAAGGATGTTTCGGACGAACTGGCGGTCGATGCCGACAGCTCGCGCAATCTCTCTGAACAACTTAAAAATATTTCAGGTGAACTGAGCAATCAGGTCGGCATGTTCCGCATCTGATGCTGATCGATAAAAGGGGCCGTACAGGCCCCTTTTTTTATGAAAAAATGCTTTTGTTTCAATAGTTATTACCACATCAACCAGCAGGGATTACCAATCCACCTGCACGACACCGGTCAGCCATCGATCCTGCAACAACTAACTCACCATGATATTCGGATTAGTTTTTTGAACTAAATAACCA